>JAUYQQ010000018.1 GCA_030697165.1 Acidobacteriota bacterium | reverse complement strand
ACGATGCTAGAATGGCCGCATGTCGCAGCGAGCGGATGCCCTTCTCCAAGAGGCCCTTGCCCTGCCGGCCACGGAACGTGCCGAAGTGGCGACTGAACTGCTCGCCAGTCTCGACAGCCCCTCCCCGGAAGACCTGGCAGCAGTCCAGGCCGCGTGGGCAAAAGAGATTGAACGGCGAGCTCGACGGGTGTTGAGCTCGGATGCTACCGGTGAATCCTGGGAGACAGTGCGGGAGCGGACGGCCCGGCGACTAGAGCAACCGTGAGCCGCGGCGTACGCTTCGAACCCGAAGCGGGTTACTGGGTCGAGCGTATCAAGATCGACCCACTGGCGTAGGTCACGATGAACCACCCAATGCACCGCGTCGCCTCGTTCGCCATCGTCGGGCCCCATGAGCTGGAAGTGGGCTTCGAAGACGGCGTCGTCCGCCGGATTAACTTCCTGCCGGTTCTCGAGGGCGAGCTCTTTGGGCCGCTGAAGGACCTCGACGTATTCAACGCAGTGACGATCAGTCCGGAGGGCTATACCCTTCTCTGGCCGAACGGCGCGGACTTCGATCCGGCCACCTTGCACGACTGGCCGGAGGTCGAGGCCGAGTTCGTCGAGATGGCTCGGTCCTGGGGCCACAGATCTAAGGCAGCCACCGATTAAACGCAGATTAGACACAGATCTAATCTCGTCTGAATCCTCGGACGGCGAAGAAACTTCAACGCGTTCAGCGGCCAGCGTACGTAGATTCTGCGCGTTGGCTAAGTGACCGAATCGAGAAACCCGAGACAAATCACGCGATCGTGACCGGGCACGGGCCGTGCTCCTGCAAGCGGCATGGGCCGTCGCCTTGATCATTCGTATATACAGTTGTATGATGTCCCAGTCCGGTTCACCTGGGATCCGCGCAAGAGTGAACGGAACCTGCGCAAACGGGGCTTCGACTTTGCCTATGCCGCGCGGATTTTTGAACGCCGGACCTTGGAGCAGGTCGACACGCGCCGCGACTACGGCGAGCGTCGCGTGGTCGCCCTCGGCGCGGTCGTGGACATCGGCCTGACGGTGGTCTACACCGACCGAGCAGGTACCGACGGCGTAACCGAGAGACGAATCATCTCAGCGAGAGTGAGTAGCCGCCATGAGCGCACGATCTACCAACAAGTCACGGACCAAGCCTGATCCGGCCCTGCGTGGGCGCGCGGACGTGCGCCGCTTACAGCGACTCACCGACCGCGAGATTCTCGCCACGTCTCCAGCGGAACTCGCGAACCTGCCGGCCAATTTCTGGGAAGGCGCCACCGTCGTCGAGCCGGTGGCGAAACAACCCATTTCGCTCCGGGTGGACGCGGATGTACTCGACTGGTTCAAGGCGCAGGGCCCACGCTATCAGTCGCGCATGAACGCGGTGCTGCGCTCGTACATGGCCGAGCGGCAGCGCGGCGCCAAACGCAAGACAGGCTAGGCCACCCACTGACAACTCCTGACAACCCCTCGCGGGCGAACCGTAAACTATCCCGGCGTGAGTTTTCAGCAGCTCTTCCTTTGTTTGTGCTTCCTGTTCGTCTCCTCGGCGGCGGCAGCTCAGTCGATCGAAATCCTCGGCCCACCGGCGCCGGTCGCGCCTGCGGTGTTTGCCAAGGACGATCAAGGCCGCATCACGCTTCGCGCCACCAGGTTGGAGGCGCCGCTGGCGCTCGACGGCGCGCTGGACGAGGCGGTGTATCGCGAGGTGACGGCGATCGATCACTTCGTCCAGCAGGAGCCGGACGAAGGCCGGGCGGGCACCGAGAAGACGCTGGTGTGGCTGTTCTTTGATGATGACCATTTCTACGTGAGCGTGCGGTCGTTCGACTCGGCGCCCGAGCGGCTGGTGGCCAACGAGCTGCGGCGCGACAACTTCAACATCTACAACAACGACAACATCTCGATCAGCATCGATCCGCTCTACACCAGACGGAGCGGGGTGTTCTTCCAGACCAACGCGCTCAGCGCCCAGCGCGACCAGGAGATCCAGGACGAACGCAGCAACAACAACGACTGGAACACAATCTGGCGGACCCGGTCGCGGATCCTGCCGGATGGCTGGTCGATGGAGTTCGCCGTCCCCTATTCCTCGCTTCGCTTTCGCGCGGCAGGACCCCAGGTGTGGGGCTTCAACCTGCGACGGGTAATTCGGTGGAAGAACGAACACGTGTCGATCGCGCCGATCCCGGCCTCGGCCACCACGCGCGCGATGTACAAGTTCGACATCATGGCCACGGTCGTCGGCGTCGAGACGCCGTCGGTGCGAAAGCCCATCGACGTGAAGCCCTACGCGATTGCCGCCAGCACCACCAACCTGGCCGCGACGCCGGTGTATCGCAACGATCCGTCGGCCGACGCCGGCGTGGACGTGAAGTACAGCCTGACCAACAGCCTGGTGGCCGACCTCACCTATCGCACCGACTTCGCGCAGGTGGAGGAAGACCAGCAGCAGGTGAACCTGACCCGCTTCAGTCTGTTCTTCCCCGAGAAGCGCGACTTCTTCCTCGAAGGACAAGGACTGTTCACGTTCGGCGGCAGCCAGGGCGGTCGTGGTGGCGGTGGGTTGACGCCGATCGTGTTCTACAGCCGCCGCATTGGGCTGGGCGCCACGGGCGAGATTCCAATCATCGGCGGCGGACGCGTGGCGGGGCGCGCGGGGAAGTACAGCATCGGGTTGCTGAGTATTCAGACAGAGGACACGGGAATCGGGAACCGGGAGTCGGGAGTCGGGAGAGGTGCCAGCTATGTGCCGTCAACCAACTTCTCGGTCATTCGTTTGCGTCGCGACGTCTTGCGGCGCAGCAACATTGGTGCGATCTTCACGCGCAAGACGCCGATTGATGGGATCACCAATACGGTGCTCGGGGTGGATGCGAATTTCTGGTTTCACCAGAACGTGACGATGACGGGTTATTTTGCGCAGTCGGAGACGGAAGCTCCGGCTAAAGCCGGAGGCTACATTGACGACGGTCCGGCTAAAGCCGGACGCCACATTGACAGGAGCAGCTATCGCGGCGAGTTCGAATGGGCGCCGGATCGGTACGGCCTGCGCTACGAACACCTCGTCGTCGGACGCGACTTCCAACCAGAGATCGGGTTTCTGCGGCGGACGGCGTTTCGGCGCAACTTCGCCAGCGCGCGGTTTTCACCACGTCCTGGCGGCAGCCGCGCCATTCGGCGCCACGTGTTCGAGGGCGAGTTCGACTACATCACCGGCACCGACGGGGTGCTCGAGAGCCGCCAGGCGCAGGTATCGTATGACGCTGAACTGCGCGGCAACGATCAGTGGAGCATCGAGTACTCAAACAACTACGAACACCTGCGCGTCGGCTTCAACGTGGTGCCGGGCAAGCCCATCCCCGCCGGGACCTACCGCTTCAACGATGTGAGGACGACGTACGAGTTTGGGCCGCAGCGGCGGGCATCAGGATCGGTTTTTGGGGGGACGGGGACGTTCTATGACGGCACCAAGACCGAACTGGGCGCACGCGGCGTGGTGGAGATCTCATCCCGCTTCAACGTGGAACCCGGCGTCACGGTGAACTGGATTGATATCCCTGCTGGCGCATTTACGACCGCCGTCACCAGCGTGAGGACGACGTATATGTTCTCGCCTTATATGGCGCTCGGCGGGCTCGTGCAGCACAACTCAACCAGCAAGACGCTAGGCTCGAGCGTCCGCCTGCGCTGGGAATACGCGCCCGGCAGCGACCTCTTCGTGGTCTACAGCGACGGGCGCGACACGAGGCTAGGAGACCGATTCCCAGGCTTGCAGAACCGGACCTTCGTCGTGAAGGCTACGCGCCTGTTCCGGTTTTAAGTTCAAACAGGAGATCAAGAGGTCAGGAGACCAACCTTTTCTACTCCTGATCTCCTGAACTCCTGTTGTCTCGATTAGCCTCGGCCGCGCGACTGGCCGGGCCGGAACTGCTTCTGTCCCATTTGCTTGCCCTCTGGCTCGCCCATCCGCTTGTCGAGGCGTTCATTCGGGGGCGGTTTGCGGTGACGCTTGCCGGGCGCATCCACGGGACCGCGGTCGGGCTTGGCGTCTTTCGCGACCTTGCGCGCGTCGGGGCCGGCGACCACCGGGCCCTGCTTGTCGGTCTTCGGGCCGGTCTTCGGGCTGGCCTTGGGACCGGCCTTGGGGCCGGCCTTGTCCATGCTCGCCGAGCGCGCGGCGGCCTCGATGTGCTGCAGCAACTCGGAGGCGCCGTCGCGAATGCGCGCAAGCTCCTTCTTGACCTTGTCGCTTTCAAGCCAGCCATCGGCCTTGGCCTTGGCCGTGCCCAGGAACCAGCCCAGCTGCTCGGCCAGTTCGACGACCTTGGCTTCAGTGGCGGTCTTTGATTTGGTGTTGCCTGTCGATTTGCGGTCTGCCATCTTTGGAGTCTCCGGGGCAGAGCTAATGCATCACGCGTGCCGAGGGATGGTCCGGCTAAAGCCGGACGCCACATTGGCAAGGCATGGGTCCGGCTGAAGCCGGACACCACACTGACAGGGGCCTGCCGCGCCGAAGCGTCTTCGCGAAGGCGGGTGTGCAGAAGGGAACAGTCGGGGTGTTCTGCGGGCGTTTACAATCGCCCCATGGTGGAATCTGAATGGCGGCAAAAATCAAAATCGGGGCCAACCGAGCAGAAAGACTACAATAGGGGGATGCTGCTGACCCCGAAAGACATTGGAACACTCGTTGAACACACGGTTTGGCAGCGAGGCAAGGTACTAGACGTTACCCCTCCCTACGCCATCATCCACTTTACTTCCCTACTCGACACGCCCCAGGGTCCCGAACGCAAGCTCCGCGAAGACGCCCCGCAGATTTCCAAGGCCAAGGTCCAAAGCGATCCCGAACTCGACCTGATCGGCACCGGCGCGGCCAAGCCCAAGAAATCCAAGGCCAAGGCCAAGGCGAAAGGGCTGGTCCATCACCTGGACGAAGCCATCACCTGGTTCGAGAAGACCTACCCCGACAAGTTCGAGGACGAGAAGTTCATCGACGCCGACCTGCGCAACAAGCGCGCGGCGCACGACGTGTTTGTCGCCAACTTCGGCGGCAGCCGCGGCCAGAAGCTGATCGACCAGGGCAAGCACGCCGAGATCGCCGACGTGCTGGACGCGCTGTTCAAGGCCACCAACATCCCGTCCACCTTCGAAGTGAAGGCCGTGCACAAGGGCCTGAAGAAGGGCGACGAAGCCGGCACGCAGATTCTCGAGGCGGCGCTGGCGTTCATCGCCAAGCCGGATCAAGGCAAGTTCGCGGCGCTGTTCGAAGCGGTGGCGCAGCTGCCGAGCGACGGCGGCAAGGTGCTGACCTGGCCGAACATCACGCTGCTGCCGTTTTTGGCCGACCCGAAGAAGTTCATGGCGCTCAAGCCCACGAACACCGAACTGATGGCGGCGCGCATGAACTTCGACCTGCGCTACACCGCCACGCCCAACTGGCCCACCTTCGACGCCATGCAGCGGATGAGCCAGTTCCTGCTGCAGCGCCTGCAGCCGCTCGGCGCCAAGGACATGTTTGATGTCCAGGCGTTTATGTGGGTCACGCGCGATCTGACCTAGTGCCAGGGTGCCACCGGTGCCAGGGTGCCAACGTGCACCTATAATGGCACCGGAGGCTCCATGACCACTCTTGGTCGCCGTCAGTTTCTTGCAGGTGCCGGCACGCTCGCGGCTACGGTCCGCCTAAAGGCGGACGCCACATCATCGGCGGCGGACGCCACATTCCAGACCCAGTCCGGGATTTTTCCCCCATCCGTGCGCGCGGATTTTCCTTTGGTGCTGCGCGAGACCTACCTGAACTCGGCCTCCATGCATCCGGTGGGGACGTTCGCCGCCAATGCCATCAAGCAGCTCGTTGACTTCCGCCTCCACGGCCCCGGCGAGGGGCGCAGCGACTTCGGCGCGGCGAAGCAGGAGGCGCTGAAGAAGAAGTTCGGCGCGCTCATCAACGCCTCCCCCGCCGAAATCGCCTTCACCGCCAACACCACCGACGGCGAGAACATCGTCATCGCTGGGCTCGACCTGGCGCGGCGGCGCGGCAACATCGTGATCGACGAGCTGCACTTCACGAGCTCGCTCTACATGTACAAGGAGCTGGAAAAGAAGGGCGTCCGGCTCCGCATCGTCAAGCACAAGAACTGGGCGATCGATCCGGAGGACGTGGCCAAGGCCATCGATGCCAACACCAAGCTGGTGTCGCTGGCGCTGGTGTCGAACGTCAACGGGTTCATGCACGACGCGAAGACGATCAGCGCGGTCGCGCACGCGCGCGGCGCGTTGGTGTTTGCCGACATCATCCAGGCGGTCGGCGCGGTGCCGCTCGACATGAAGGCGCTCGGCATCGACTTCGCCAGCTCGGGCACCTACAAGTGGCTGATGGGCGAACGCGGCCTCGGCTTCCTCTACGTCCGCGAAGACCTGCAGGGCAGCGTCCTGCCGACGACGAGGTATGGGCATAGGCAGGTGACGGATTTCAATCGCGCGGAGCTGTCGTGGGATTCGGTGCCCGGCGCGGCGCGCTACGAGACCGGCGGCATCCCGGTGATGATGGCGGCGTGCGTGGACGCCGGCATCGACTACCTGGGCAAACTCGGCCTCCCCAACATCCGCGCGCACGCAAAGCAGTTGACCGATCGCCTGCAGAACGAATTGCCGCCGCTCGGCTACAAGGCGCTGACGCCCATGGGCACCGAGTCACCGATTGTCGCGTTCGAGCTGAAGGATGCCGCGGCAACGACTAAGCTGTTGCAGGCGGGCAAGGTGGCGGGCACGGTGATCGCCAACGAGAACCGCCTCCGCCTGGCCGTGTCAGTGTTCAACACGCACGAGGACATCGATCGCGCAGTGGCGGTGTTGGGTGGAAAGAGTTAGGCGGGGCTTCTATTTCGCCCGGCGCGTAATCACCACGATTTCGCTGCCGCCCATGGCCGTCTTGCCGACCGTCAGGTCGATCGCCTCGAAGCCCTGTTCTGCGACCTCCTTCAGTTCCTTCTCCAGCGTCGACGTCTTGCTGGTGGCGATCAGCTTGTACTCCCACCGCTTGGTGTTCGGGTCGGCGGAACCTTTCTCAACGATGGCCACGGTTTCCTTGCCACCGAACAGGCTTTCGAACACGGTCTGGCCGACGGCGTGGTAGCCGGCATCGCCGGCTTCCTGTAATTCCTTTTGCAGCGTCGAGGTCTTGCTGGTGGCCAGCAGGCGGTAGCTGTAAGTGCCCTTGTCGCCATCGCTCTTGCCGACTAGGACCACAACTTCCTTGCCGCCGACGGCGGTCTCGCCGCCCATGACGGCGATGAACCGGTAGCCGGCCTCACCGGCCTCCTGCATTTCCTTCTGCATGGTCGAGGTCTTGCTGGTCGCGAGGATCTTGTAGGTGTGCGATTGCGCCAGCGCGGGCGCGGCGACGGCCAGACACAGGGCGAGAGCAGCCAGGATGGTGAGGGATCGATACAAGTGAGCCTCCGACGACAGACTACTACGGAAGAGCTGAGCCGGCGTCCTCATGGCAGCGTCGACCCGGCGAGTTCCCATGGCGCCAAAATGGATCCATAATGGCTCCATGCCTAGCACCGTCACCCTGTCGGTCAAGAATGTCCCCACTGCGGTCGCCAAGCGTTTGAAGGAGCGGGCGGCGCGGAATAACCGGTCTCTGCAGGGTGAACTGCAGTCGATCCTGGAGCAGGCGGCCCATGTCACCACCCTGGGCGATTTGGCGGCCTTGGCCAAGAGGCTGGGACTGAAAGGCGAGGCGGGCGAATCAGTCCGGATGATTCGAGAAGACCGCGATGACCCTCGTCGTTGACGCGTCAGCCGTCGCGGCCGTGCTGTTCCGTGAGCCTGACGGGGCTACGATTGATGCGCACACGGAAGGCGAAGTCCTAATAGCCCCTCACCTGATCGATTTTGAACTGGCCAATATTTGCTGGAAGCGCATCCGCCGCGAGCCGAGCAAAGGGCCGGCCCTGCTGACCATGCTCGCCGGCGTCGACTCACTTGGCATCAAGCGGGTTGCCGTACCCGCATTGGAGGTCGCGGCACTCGCCGTCCAGACCGGACTCACCGCGTACGACGCCAGCTACCTGTGGCTAGCCCTGTCTCAGGATCTTGAACTGGTCACATTGGATGGCGAACTCGCACGCGTGAACCAGGCGATGCGTGAGCCAGGGGCCTGAAGCCGCTCGCTCGGCCACGGTCCGCCTGAAGGCGGACGCCACATTCGACACCGGACGTTACGCGCGACGACTCCACTGGGCGTTCAGGACGCGCAGCAAGCCGACGCCGCTCACCACCCACACCACGCCCCACACGCTTGCCTGCAGCGTCAATCCATACAACGCACTGCCGGCGCCGAACAGGCTCGCGTAGACGAAGGTGCAGCCGAGAATCCAGCCGAGCAGCTGCTGCGGCAGGCTGTCGGGCGATGCGCCGACGCCGGCCATGCGCGAGATGCGGGTCCAGCCAGGACCGGCGGGCCTGACGAGCTTGTAGAAGCCGACCAGCGTCGCGTCACTCTCCGGTCTCGTCAGCACCGTCGTTCCCACCCACGCCACCGTCGTCACGCCCACGGTGACGAGCAGCACCGTCGTGGCCGCGACGGTGTAGCCCATCTTGCCGGCGATGAAGAAGCCGACGGCGACAAAGAACGACACGCTCATGGCGGCGATCTCGCTCCACGCGTTGATGCGCCACCAGTACCAGCGCAACAGGTAGAGCAAGCCCGAGCCGGCGCCGATCGACAGCAGCAGCTCGAAGCTGGTACGCGCCGACTCGAGCAGGAAGGTCATGCCGGCCGCCAGCAGCATCAGCAGCGCCGTGACCATGCGTCCCATCGCGACGTAGTGATGCTCGGTGGCGTCGGCCCTGATGAACCGGCGATACAAGTCGTGCACGAGATACGACGTGCCCCAGTTGAGGTGCGTGGAGATGGTCGAGACGTACGCCGAGAGCAGGCCCGCCACCATCAAGCCGAGAAAGCCCGCCGGCAGGAACGTGAGCATGGCCGGGTAGGCCATGTCGTGGCCAATCAGGCGAGGCTCGACATAGGGAAACGCCGCGGAGATATCGGACAGCTCGGGAAACACCAGCATCGACGACAGGGCCACGATGATCCACGGCCAGGGGCGGAGGGCGTAGTGGGCCACGTTGAACAGCAGCGTGCCGCCGAGCGCGTCGCGCTCGCTCCGGGCGGCGAGAATGCGCTGCGCGATGTAGCTGCCGCCGCCAGGCTCCGATCCCGGATACCACACCGACCACCACGCCACGGTGAGCGGCAAGATGAGCACGGCCAGCGTCAGCGTCCAGTCGCTGAAGTCGGGTAGCAGTTGCAGCGTGGACGACGGAATCTGCGTCACCAGGCCCGCCAGCCCGCCGACCTGCGGTTGCTGCAGCGCGAAGTAGGCCGCCGAGATCGAACCCACCATGGCAATGGCGAACTGAAACAGATCGGTGACGAGCACGCCCCACAGGCCGGCCACCGACGCGAACGCGATGTTGATCAGCGCGCACGCCGCCAGCGTTTGCCACATGGGCCAGCCAAGCAGCACGCTGGCGATCTTCGCCACGGCCAGGTTTACCGTGGCCATGATCATGATGTTGAAGAACAGACCGAGATACACGGCGCGGAAGCCGCGGACCAGCGCGGCGGCCTTGCCCGAGTAGCGGATCTCGTAGAACTCGAGATCGGTCAGCACGCCCGATCGGCGCCATAAGCGCGCGTAGAAGAAGACCGTGCTCATGCCGGTGAGCAGGAACGCCCACCACACCCAGTTGTTGGCCACGCCGTTCTCGCGCACCAGGTTGGTCACCAGGTTGGGCGTGTCGGTGCTGAAGGTGGTGGCCACCATCGAGACGCCAATCAGCCACCACGGCGCGGCCCGGCCCGAGGTGAAGAATTCGGTGGTGCTGGAGCCCGCCCGGCGCATCAGGTAGATGGCGGGGACGAAGGAAAGGGCGATGGAGACGAGGACGATCACCCAATCAAGGGTGGTCAATTGCATAGCAAATACTACTCGGTGCCAGGGTGCCAGGGTGCCAGGGTGCCACCGGCTATAATTCAGCCTCCCCGTGCCTCTGACTCCAGGAACTCGCGTCGGTCCCTACGAGATTCTCTCGGCCCTTGGTGCCGGCGGCATGGGCGAGGTGTATCGGGCCAAGGACCCCGCGCTGGGGCGCGAGGTGGCGATCAAGGTCCTGCCGGACGCGTTTGCGTCGGATCCCGATCGGCTGGCGCGGTTCGAGCGCGAAGCCAAGGCGCTGGCGGCCATCAATCATCCCAACATTGCGCAAGTCTATGGCTTCGAGCATGGTGCGGCTGAAGCCGGACACCACATTGGTGCCGATGGTCCGGCTGAAGCCGGACGCTACATCCGGACCACTGCGCTGGTGATGGAACTGCTTGAAGGGCGCACGCTGCGCGATGTGCTGAGCGAAGGCCCCCTGCCGCCGCGCAAGGCCATTGATGCCGGCGCGCAGCTGGCCCGCGGGCTGGCGGCGGCGCACGACCGCGGCCTCATTCATCGCGACCTGAAGCCCGAGAACATTTTCGTCCTCACCGACGGCCGCATCAAGATTCTCGACTTCGGCCTCGCGCGCCAGGCGGATGCGCCGATTTCGGGTGCGACCCAGACCATGACGGGGGCGTTTCGCGGCACCGATCCCGGCACGGTGATGGGCACGGTCGGCTACATGGCGCCGGAACAGGTGCGCGGTGCGGCGCTCGATCATCGCGCCGACCTGTTCGCGCTGGGCGCCGTGATCTACGAAATGATCGCGGGCCAGCGCGCGTTCCATCGCGACACGGCCGCTGAAACCATGACGGCGATCCTCCGCGAGGATCCGCCGGACCTGTCGAGCTCGCGCGCGCACCTCAGCCCGGCTATCGATCGCATTGTCCGGCACTGCCTCGAGAAGAACCCGCTCGAGCGCTTCCAGACGGCGCGCGATGTTGCCTTCGCGCTCGACTCGCTGTCGGGATCCGGCTCCGGCTCTGGCGCCGCGGTCGCGGCCGCACCAGAAACCCGATCGAACCGCGAGCGCTGGACATGGGCCTTTGTCGTCACCGCCTTGCTCGCGGCGGTGACATGGCTGGCCCTGCAACCGGGCGCCGACGCCGAGCCGACACCGCCGGCACCGATGCGGCTGACGCTGATGCTGCCCGAAGGCGTGCGTCTCACCGACGCGCTGGCGGTCTCCACCAGGTTGGGCATTTCACCAGATGGCCGGCACCTTGCCTACATCGGTGTCGATGCGGCGAACCAGCGCTCGTTGTGGCTGCACCAGTTGCACGAACCTCTCGCGCGCCGGGTTGACGATACCCTCCAGGCGGCGGGGCCGGTCTGGGCGCCAGACAGCACCTCGTTGCTCTTCGGCGTGTTTGGCGCGGCAGGAACGGCGCTCAAAAAGTTGTCGGTGGACGGCGGCAGTCCAATCACCCTCGCCGACCGGGGCGGTTGGGCGGCGTGGGCGCCTGATGGCACGATCCTGCTGGAGCCGGTGCGCGGCCCGATGGAGTTGCTGCGGTTGACGAGCAGCGGGGGGCCGATGACTCCCGCGGTCCCGGCGTTGGTGAATGGCAGCAGGAATGGCCACCTGTCATTCCTGCCAGACGGTCGCCACTACCTGCACAGGTTCCTGGTGCCGGGTACGGCCACGCTCAGCACCTATGTCGGCTCGCTCGATTCGCCCGACCGCCACCTCGTGCTCTCGGGCAACGACCTCAGCCAGGCGGTGTTCGCCAATGGCATGCTGGTGTTTGCGCGCAACGCGACGCTACTGGCGCAGCCCTTTGACAGCCGGACGTTCAAGACGACCGGCGAACCCGTGGTGATTGCCGAGGGCGTCGAGCAAAACGCCCTCGGCGCCGCGTTCACCGTGTCGCAGACGGGCACCCTCGCCTATCAGCCGAGTGCGGCCAACCTCGGGTCGCGGCTGAGATGGTTCGATCGCAAGGGCGCCGCCCTCGGTACGCTGGCCGACGACTCTGACTATTCCAACCTGGAACTGTCGCCCGACGGCCGCCGACTGCTGGTGAGCGTCCGCGATCCGGGTGCCACGGCCCGCGACATCTACATCGTCGACACCGTCCGCGGCCTGCGCCAGCGCCTGACCTTCGACCCGAGCGACGAACGATCGGCGGTGTGGTCGGCCAACGGCGCCAGCGTGATCTACAACTCGAAAGGCCTGGAGCTGTATCAACGGTCAGCAGGCTTTACCGGCGGCGAAACCCCCCTGCTGACCGACGGCAACAGCAAGGACCCCAACGACGTCTCTCCAGACGGCCGGACCCTGCTGTATCGGGCCAGTAGTATTGGGTCGGGCAATGATCTCTGGGCGATGCCGCTCGATGGCAGTGCGCCACCGCAGAAGGTGCTCGGCTCGGCCTTTAACGAAAACGGCGCCCAGTTCTCGCCCGATGCGCGGTCGATCGTGTTCGTCGCAGACGATTCGGGGCGACCCGAGGTGTACGTGATGTCGCTCGAGCCGGGTGGCGGCAAGACCCAGATCTCCACCGACGGCGGCTCATCGCCGCGCTGGCGCCGGGACGGCCAGGAGATTCTGTACTTGAATGCCGACCGTTCGGTGATGAGCGTGCCGGTGAAGGGATCGGGCGCGCAGTTCGAGGCGGGCACGCCCGCACGGCTGTTCGACGTCGAACACGTGCCGAGCGCCGGTCCGATCTTTGATGTCACCGACGACGGCCAGCGTTTCATTGTCAATACGGCGGTCCCGTCCAAGGTGCCGCCACACGTCGTCGTGATCGTCAACTGGCCGTCACTCTTGAACCAGGCCGGCTCACGTAAACCGTAAAAAGGGTGCAGGTCCCCTTTTCACGCCGGCGTGAAGGTGCGGACGGTGTAGCCGTCCACGAACGCGCGCATCAGGCGCACCGCCACTCGCGAGACTAGCGGCATCAGGCGCAGCGCCGCCGGGTAGCGGCCAATCGAAATGCTCTGCGTTTCGCGGTAGCCCTCGTCGCCGAAGATCGCTTCCAGCGGCCGCTCGGGCAAGGTGAACGACGCGCCCAGGTCCTGGATCTTCTGGTGGATCCCCGCGCCAAAGCGCTTGAAGAAATCCACCGTCATCACATCGCACAGGATCTCCCCGCGAGGAAACGTCGCGCGGATGGTGTGCAGCAGCTCGCGGATGTGCGGCTCGTCCAGATACATCAGCACGCCTTCGACAACCACCACGACCGGACCAGCGTCGGCAAACGGCTGGAGGCGATCGGCCAGGCGTTCGGTGGCGAAGTCGACCGGCAATCGCGTCAACGGGTTCGGGCTCTCCGCCGCCGGCAGGCGCGGTTCTTTCCACGCGAACACCTGCGGCTCGTCGACCTCGAGCCAGCGACCGCCGGTCAACCGGAACGCGCGCGAATCGAAGCCGGCGCCAATCAAGACGACCAGCGTGGCCGGGTTGGCGGCGAGCCGTTCGCGCAACAAGTCGTCGATGATGCGGGCGCGGCTGGCATTGGAGACGAGCGGCCCCTTGAACTGGCGGAACGGCTCGAAGATCGCCCACGCCTCGTCATCCATGAAGCGCTCGGCGTAGTGATCGCCGCAGATGGGCTGCGCGCGACGGGCATCGATCGCCCGGACGCCGGTGCAGTAGAACGCGGTGTTCGAAACTGGCTTCATGGCACCGCCTCACGGTAACACTTAGGAGACGATGGTGCGGCGCGGCAGGGCAGCCCCACCATCAGATCACTTCGACACGGACCGACGGATACCGCTTGACGAAGCTGCGTTCGAGGGTCACCAGCGTGAGGTCCGCCACCTGCGCAAAGGCGGCGAGGTAGTCGTCGGTCCAGAGCTTGTGGCTCTGGTCGTCGCCCGCTGAAATCGCGCGCCACACCCGATCGAGATCGGCGGGCTCATCAAGCCACGTGACCGTGGATTGACGGACCAGATCGTCGAGGGCCTGCCACGCCTGCCGCCGGGTCAGCGCGTCGGCGCCGGCGATCGCCGGAATCGTGGCCAGGCGAAGGAACCCCATTTGGGTCACCCGGCACAGTCCGAGGCGGCCGGTCGCGCGTGGCACCCACGCGCTGACGCGCTCATGCGACTCGTGATTTCGCCACGACGAGGCGAGCCACACGTTGACGTCGAGCAGGTTCATCGGGTGCGCCTGAGACCGCGGCGGTACTTCTCGACATCTTCACCGGCCTGCGCCTCGGCCAGCATGGCGTTGGTGACCCGCACCTTCCTGGTGCGAGGCCGGCCAAACACCGGCCATGGCCGGGGGGCCGACGCGCCCGCGCCGGGGCTGCGGCCGAGGGCCCTGGCGACCGCGCTGGTAAACCAGTCTTTCAGGGACTCGCCCTCTTCCGCGGCCCGCGCCTTGGCGGCGCGCATCAGTTCAGGCGGCAGCTCCACTGTTGTGCGCATAAACGCATATTAGCACGCGGATAGTCGGTAGCCCCGTGCATCGGCTCCCGATCAGTGCGGCTTGGCGCGCAGGACGCCGAGCTGCATCAGCATGCTGGTGAAATCGTAGAGCCGCGTTTCGCGGACGATCAGGCCGTCCTTCAGGGTCAGGAAATAGGCGATGGTTCGCTGGATGTTCTTGCCGGTCGGCGGCATGCCGAACACCTCGCCGATGTGGGTCGAGTCCACCGTCCACACCACGACGGCGCGCGGCGTCTCCTCGTTGCCGATCACGAGATCGTCCACTCGCACTTTCTGGAGACCGAACACCCGCACGAGGTCGGTGTAGGACTTCTCCACCGCGGGGCGGCCGCGAAGGGTGCCGAAGATCGGGCTGACCACCGTGCAGTCGTCGGCGTAGCACGAGCCCAGCGTCGTGACGTCCTGGCTCTCCCAGGCGCGCAGGAATCGATCGAGAAACGCGTGGATCTCTTCGCTCGTCATGGGGCCTCTCTTGCCGGATCCGATCGCCATCCCCGGGTATCCAGAATCGGGGACGCGGCATCATACTGCCCATCATGCCGTCCCCGAAACCCGTCAACTCCGTCCTCCACGCCATCGGGCACACGCCACTGGTCCGCTTGCAACGCCTCGTCACGCCAGGCATGGCCGACGTGGTGGTGAAGCTCGAGTACTTCAACCCCACCGGGTCCTACAAAGACCGCATGGCGCTGGCGATGATCGAGGGCGCCGAGAAGCGCGGCACGCTTAGGCCCGGGATGCAGGTGATCGAGTACACCGGCGGCAGCACCGGCTCGTCGCTGGCCATGGTGTGCGCCATGAAGGGCTACCCGTTCCATCCGCTGTGTTCGGATGCCTTTTCGGCGGAGAAGCTCGACACCATGCGCGCGTTTGGCGCCGACCTCGAGATCATCCAGAGCGATGGCGGCAAGGTGACGCCGGCGCTGTTCGACAAGTTCAAGGCGCGCATCGCGGAGTTGGCGAAAGACCCCAACAACTTCTGGACCGATCAGTTCAACAACACCGACGCCGTGGACGGCTACGCCAACATCGGCCGCGAACTCGCCGAGCAGATCGGCAAGGTAGACGCGTTCGCCGGCATGGTCGGCAGCGGCGGGATGCTGGTCGGTGTGTCGCAGGCCTTGAAGCAGGCCGGCCAGTCCACGCGCATCATCGCGCTCGAGCCATCCACGTCGCCGTTCCTCACCACGGGCAAGGGCGGCGCGCATCGCGTGGAGGGAACGGCGGCCGGCTTCTGGCCGCCGCACTTGACCAAGGGTTCCTACGATGAGGTGCGCGTGATTGACGAGAACGCGGGCCGCGCCATGGCGAAGCAGGCGGCGACGACCGAAGGGTTGTTCGCCGGCACGTCAAGCGGCATGAACCTGACCGCGGCACTCGACCTGGCGCGCGAGCTGGGTCCGGGCAAGGTGGTGGCGACGGTGGCCTGCGACACCGGGCTGAAGTACCTCGCCGGGGATTTGTACAAATAGGTCCGGCTAAAGCCGGACACTACATCGGCATAGTGAGGTCCGGCTAAAGCCGGACACTACATCGGCATAGTGAGGTCCGGCTAAAGCCGGACGCTACATCGGCAAAATGTGGCGTCCGGCTTTAGCCGGACCAACCTTTTACTAGACGTCGCAAAGCACGACCGCTTCACGCAGCGAGGTCATGGGATCTCGCTTGGGCACGAACTCGTGCGCCATGTAGCCGGTGAAGCCGGTCTCGACAATCGCGCGGGAGATCGCCGGCCACTGCAGCTCCTGCGAATCATCCAGCTCGTTGCGCCCCGGCACACCGCCGGTGTGGTAGTGGGCAATGTGCGCGTGGTGTTGCTTGATGGTGCGGATCACGTCGCCCTCCATGATCTGCATGTGGTAGATGTCGTACAGCAGCTTGACCCGCGGCGAGTTGACCGCAGCAACCACCTCGACACCAAACGCCGTGCGATCGCCCTGGTAGTCCTTGTGATCGACCTTGCTGTTCAGCAGCTCGATGCACACGGTGATGCCGTGCTGCTCGGCCGCACCCTTCAGGCGGTTCAGCGCCGCCACGCAACTGGCAATGCCGTCCCGGTCGCTGCGGCCCTGGCGGTTGCCGAAGAAGGTGATCAAGTTGGGTACGCCGAGCGCCACGGCCTTCGGCATGGTGGCGATCAGGTTGGAGACGATGGCGTCGTGGTTGGCGGGGTTGTTGATGCCGTTGGGAATGGTGCCGCCACCGCCGTAGCCCATTGCGCAGATCAGTCCGTGATCTTTCGCCACCTGCCAGTCTTCAGGCTCCAGTAGATCGATGGCCGGCACGCCGAACGCCGCCAGCGACTTGCACAGGTCGGGCAGCGGCATCTTCTGGTAGCACCAGCGGCTGGCCGACTGCTTGAGCCGGCCGCGCGTGACGGCGCGCGCCGGCACTTGGATGGGCTCGGCAGCGAGCGCTGAACCAGAAACTCCGGCGAGAATCACGGCCGATGCAGCACAAAGGGCGTCACGGCGGCTTACCGGCTGGCTCCCAGGCGACGGGGCAGAAGGGTTCGACATGGCGGCCGAATCTTAACAGTTATTAGATTAGGATCGCGCCGTGCAGCCACAACCAGAATCGTTCGACGCCATCGTCGTTGGCTCCGGCATTTCAGGGGGCTGGGCGGCCAAGGAACTGACCGAGCGCGGCCTGCGCGTGTTGATGATCGAGCGCGGCAAGAACGTCGAGCACGTCACCGACTATCCGAATGCGCGCAAGGGCCCGTGGGAGTATCCGCATCGCGGCGGCCGCACGCGCGAGATGGAAGAGGCCTATCCGGTCCTCAGGCGCGACTATCCCCTCAACGAGAAAAACCTCGACTGGTGGGCCGACGAAAAAGACTCGCCCTACACCGAAGTGAAACGGTTCGACTGGTACCGCGGCTATCACGTGGGCGGCCGGTCGCTGACGTGGGGGCGCCAAAGCTATCGCCTGAGCGACTTCGACTTCGAGGCCAACGCGAAAGAAGGCGTCGCGGTGGACTGGCCCATTCGCTATGCGGACCTGGCGCCGTGGTACGACCACGTCGAGCGCTTCGCGGGCATTGCGGGATCCGTCGAGGGGATGCCGCAACTGCCCGACGGCCAGTTTCAACCGGCGATGCCGCTGAACGTGGCCGAGACGATGATCGCCGGCCGTCTCTCGAAACACTTTGGCGGACAGCGGCGGATTATTCCCGGCCGCACCGCCAACCTGACCCAGGCGCTGCCCCGCCGTGGCCGCTGCCAGTATCGCAACGCCTGCTGGTTGGGCTGCTCGCACGGCGCCTACTTCAGCACGCAGTCGTCCACGCTTCCCGCCGCCGCCGCCACCGGGCGCTTGACGCTGAAGATCCACCAGATCGTCACCGACGTCGTCTACGACGCCGACCAGAAGCGCGCCACAGGCGTGCGCGCGATCGATGCGGAGACCGGGGCGACGACCGTCTACAGCGCGAAGATTGTGTTTCTGAACGCATCGACCATGAACAGCGCGTGGATCCTGATGCGCTCGGCCCGCGACGTGTGGCCGGGCGGGCTCGGCAGCAGTTCCGGCGAGCTTGGTCACAACCTGATGGACCATCACTTCCGCTGCGGCGCCAACGGCACGATCGACGAGCTGGAGAATCGCAACACCTATGGCCGCCGGCCGACCGGCTTCTACATCCCCCGCTATCGCAACCTGTTTGGCGACAAGCGCGGCTACCTGCGCGGCTTCGGCTACCAGGGCAGCGCCAACCGCATCGGCTGGCAGCGTGCGGTCGCCGAGCTCGGCGTCGGCGGCGCGTTCAAGGACGAGATGGCGACGCCAGGGCCGTGGCAGATGGGCAGCACGGCGTTTGGCGAGATGCTGCCGAACCACGCTAACCGGATCACCATCGACGAGAGCAAGACCGACAAGTGGGGCCAGCCGGTGCTGGCGGTCGATTGCGCCACCGGCGAGAACGAGCGGCTGATGCGCGTGGACATGATGAACGACATGGCCGAGATGCTCGAGGCGTCGGGGGTCAAGAACGTGCGCGTGACCGACAGCGGCTACTCGCCGGGCATGGGCATTCACGAGATGGGCACGGCGCGCATGGGCCGCGACCCGAAGACGTCCGTGCTGAACCAGCACAACCAGGTCTGGGACTGCACCAACGTGTTCGTCACCGACGGCTCGTGCATGACTTCGTCGGCGTGCCAGAACCCCTCGCTGACCTACATGGCCCTTACCGCCCGCGCGGCCGCGTTCGCCGTTGACGAATTGAAGCGCGGCAACTTGTAGACATGGAGCGCCCGATGAATTTTCAAGCCCCAAGCCTCAAGCCCCAAGCCCTTGTCACTCGTCGTGAAGCAGTGCAGCGGGTGGCGATGCTCCTGGGCGGAGCGGCGCTCGTCGATGGTGATCGGCTATTCGCGTCTTCGTTCGAGCCGGCAGCGCTGGAGGCGGCAATGGCGCAGGGCACCGGCGCCTTCTCTGCTGCCGATGTCTCGCTGCTCGATGAGATCGCGGACACTATCCTGCCGCAAACCTCCACGCCAGGCGCCAAGGCGGCGAAGGCCGGCGCGTTCATGGCGCTGATGGTCACCGACGCCTACACCGACACCAATCGCGAGGTGTTTCAACGGGGCCTGACGCAACTGGATGAGGCGTGCCGCCAGGCGCACGGGGTGTCGTTCATGCAGGCATCGGCCGCGCAGCGGCTGTCGTTGGCAGAGGCGCTCGATCGCGAGCAGCATGCGGAGATGGAAGATCGCGCGCCCAAGCGACGCCTGCGGGCGCCGGCTGCGGTTGCGGGCCCAGCCGAACCCGCGCACTACTTCAGGATGATGAAGGAGCTGGCCCTGCTCGGCTACTTCACGTCCGAAGTGGGCTACACGCAGGCGATGCGCTACATCGAGTCACCAGGCCGATTCGACCCCGACGTGCCGCACGCGCCCGGCGACAAGACCTGGGCGCCGCACGCGTAACGCAAGGTCCGGCTAAAGCCGGACACTACATCGGCATAGTGAGGTCCGGCTAAAGCCGGACGCTACATCGGCAAAATGTGGCGTCCGGCTTTAGCCGGACCTCAAGGGCGGATTGCAGAGACCAGCAGCGGGTCGAGGCGCCACGTAAGGTTCGGGCCGGCCGCGACCCACAGTGAGCCGTGGGCGGCCAGGACCGCGCCACCGCCGGTGCCGGTGAAGCGCTGCACTGCCTTGTTGGTCCGCGGATCGATGCGGACCAGGGGCACGCCCGGGGCGCTGATCCACACGGAGCCCAAGCCGACCGCGATCTCCGCTTCGGCGAGCCCATCGCCCGCCGTGATCGTGGCCACCACTTTGTTGCTGGCGGGATCGATACGGGTGACTGTGCCGTCGCCGCGATTGAGCACCCACACGCCGCCCTCGCCCACCGCCAGGCGTCCGGGCTTCGGTCCTACTTCGATGGTCTCGACGATTTCGTTGTTGTGAGGGTTGACGCGGGTCAGGACGTTACAGGCAACCCCAAAGAAGGGGTTGCCTCCACCCGTCTCACATCCGCTCGTCACCCACAACGCGTCGCCCGCGAACACGACCGAGTGGGCGCCGGCGGCGAGGTAGATCTCGGCGACCGGCGCGTTGGTGTCGGGATCGATCCGCGACAGCACGCTTTTGCGATCGCTGATCGCCCACACGCTGCCCACGCCGCTGGCGATGCGGCCATTACCTTCCGCCACCTTCAGCTTCAACGTGGCCGTGACCGTCGGCGTCTTTGCATCGACGCGCGTGATCGTGCCGTCGCCGCAGAGCGGCACCCACACGCTGTCGAACGCGACGACCAGCGATGCGCAGGCATCGGTGCCGACGACGATCGGTGGTGCGGGTTTGTTGCCCGTGGCATCGATGCGCGTGATGCTGCCCGCGGCGCGGTTCAGCGTCCACACCCCATCGGGCGCTTCGACCGCACCCGGGTCGAGTGAAATTGGCACGACCGCGTCTGCGGTCAGCTTCGAAAAGAGGATGGCGGCCGGCGGCGGCGACGCCGGCTTGGGGGCCTGAGCTGATGCGTAAACAGGCCACACGAGCAACAGGGCGGAAACGACTTGCCGAATCATGCGAAAGCATCATACTTAATGCCCGATGCGGTCATACCTGTCTCCCGGCCGGCTGCGCACCGGCCTGCTGGTCCTGGTTGCGTTCGTCCTGATCAGCTCCGCCCTTCGCGCCGGCCAGGCGCCGGCGCCCGCCGCCTCGGCCGCGGCCGCACAGGACGCCACGCTGTTCGAAACGAAAGTCCGCCCCATGCTCGCCGCCAATTGCTATGCCTGCCACGGCGAGAAGGCCCTGGCCGGCCTGCGGGTGGATTCGCGCGCCGCGCTGCTGCGCGGGGGTGAGACCGGCCCGGCGCTGGTGCCCGGCGATCCGGAGAAGAGCGCGCTCTTGAAGGCGGTGCAACACGCCGACGGCTTTCCGCGCATGCCGCGCGGGCGCGCCAAGCTCGGCGCCGCCGACATCGACGCGCTGGCGGAGTGGATTCGCGCTGGCGCGGTGTGGCCCGCGGATGATGCGCCGGCGCCTGTGGCGTCGCATGAACGAGCCATCACGGCGGAACATCGCGCCTTCTGGGCGTTTCAGCCTCTAAAGAAATCACCGCCACCCGCCGTGAAGAACGCGGCGTGGCCGCGCACCGGCATCGATCGTTTCATTCTCGCGCGGCTCGAACAGGAAGGCCTCGCGCCGGTCGCGGCCGCCGACAAGCTGACGTTGCTGCGCCGCGCCACGCTCGACCTCACCGGCCTGCCGCCCACGCCGGAAGAGGTCGATGCGTTCCTGGCCGACACCTCGGCGGATGCGTTCGACAAGGTGGTCGATCGCCTGCTGGCCTCGCCGCGCTACGGCGAGAAGTGGGGCCGCATGTGGCTGGACGTCGCGCGCTACGGCGAAGACGACTACCGCAGCCTCGACCCGATGGGCCGCGGCTTCAATCCCTATCCCAACGCCCACCTCTATCGCGACTGGGTGATTCGCGCGTTCAACGACGACCTGCCGTACGACCAGTTCGTCACCGCGCAGCTCGCCGCCGACCTGCTCGAGGGGCCCGAGCGCGTGCGCCACTTGCCGGCCCTGGGCTTCCTTGGCCTCGGCCCGTGGTACTACGACAACGGCGCGGTGGAGATCACGCGCGCCGACGAGCGTCACGATCGCGTGGATGCGGTCAGCCGAGGCTTCCTCGGTTTCACCGTCGGCTGCGCCCGCTGCCACGACCACAAGTACGATCCCATCCCGACCAAGGACTACTACGGCCTGGCCGGCGTGTTCCTCAACACCGAGTACACCGAGATTCCGCTGGCGCCGAAGAGCGTGGTGGACGACTACAAGGCCAAAGAGAAGGCGCTGAAGCTGAAGCGCGAGATGCTGGGCGAGTACACCGCCGCCGAGGCACGGCAACTCGCCGAGACGCTCGCCTTTCAATCGGCGACGTACATGAAGGCCGCCTGGCAGGTGCTTGGCGAACCCAGGAAAGACAAGCACCAGATCGTCGACCGGGAAAAGCTCGACTACGAGCTGTTCGATCGCTGGCTGGCGTTCCTGCAGAAGAAGCCGGTGTTCTATCCGTTCCTCAAGGACTGGCAGGCCATGGTCGCCAAAGGCGGCACCGCCAAGGAGGCGGAGGCGCTGGCCGAGGCGTTTCAGGAGTTGCTGATCGGCGTGGTGCTCGAGCAGCGCGAGGTCAAGAAAGAGAACGACATCATCAAGGCGCGCGCGCTCCCGACCGCGAAGCCCAAGGAGCCGGCCAACCTGCCCAACGAGTTCGTCACCAACGACGACTTCTGCCCCGGCTGCGGCCTCGAGCTGCGCAGCATGACCACCGAGCGCTCGTCGCTGTGGGGCGATGTGTTCCAGGGCAACCTGGATCCCGATGATGCGCCTGGCAAGCCACAGCGTCCGGGCCTGCTTCGCTTCAGCAGCTGGGGACTGGAACAACGGCTGGGCGGGGATCGCCGCGCGCTAATCGAGGGCCTGCGCAAGGACATCGAGGCCATGGAAAAGGCGATGCCCAAGAAGTTCGCCTACGTCCACGGCGTGAAGGACGTCGAGAAACCCATCGACCTGCAGGTGCACCTGCGCGGCAACCCGGTGCGGCTCGGCGACACCGTGCCCCGCGGCTTCCTCTCGGTGCTGACGCCCGAGCGCATCACCTTCTCGAAGGGCAGCGGCCGGTTGGAGCTTGCGCGCACGATCACCCAGCAGCCCATGGCGATTCGGGTGATGGTGAACCGCGTGTGGAAAGAGCACTTCGGCACGGGCCTGGTGAACACGCCCAGTAATTTCGGGCTCAACGGCGAGAAGCCCACCCATCCTGAGCTGCTCGATCACCTGGCGAACTACTTTGTCGATCACGGCCTGTCGACGAAGGCGCTGCACAAGGAGATCATGCGCAGCGCCGTCTACCAGCTGGGCGCCGGCCTGCAGGACGCGGCCTTCGCGAAAGACGGCGGCAATCGCCTCTACTGGCGCGCCAATCGCTACCGCATGAGCGCGGAGCAGATTCGCGACTCGATCCTGTTCGTGTCGGGCGCGCTCGACACGCGCGTCGGCGGTCGGTCAGTGCCGCTGACCCCGCTCGCCGACCGCCGCACGGTCTACGGCAAGGTCAGCCGCTACAAGCTCGACGAGTTCCTGCAGCTGTTCGACTTCCCCAGCCCGAGCCAGACCGCCGAAGGCCGCTTCGCGACCAGCGTGCCGCTGCAGCGGCTGTTCTTCATGAACAGCGACTTCATGCAGCAACACGCCGAGCGGGTGGCGGAACAGGTGGCAGACGAGCCGGATGATGCCGCGCGCATTGCCGTGGTGTATCGCAAGCTGTTTGGGCGCGCGCCGACGGCCGAGGAAACCAAGGCCGGCCGCGACTTCCTGCAGGCCGAGGCGCTGAAGCAGTACGAAGAGCGGCGCGCCAAGGCCAAGATGCCGCCCGAGAAAGATGCCGCCGCGACCGACACGGCGCCGGACAAGGGCGATGCGCCTGAGGGACCACCGGCCGACGGCATGATGGCGGGCGCGAAGCCAGGCGTCACACCTCCCGAGACCGAAAAGAAGAAGATGCTGCCCGTCTCGATCTTCGGGCGCTACGTCAAGATCCTGATGAGTTCGAACGAATTCCTGTTCGTGAGCTAACGCATGTCGCATCATTCACGCCCGCCCGTCACCCGCCGCGAAGCGCTCTGCCGCATTGGCAACGGCTTCGGCATGCTGGCGTTTGCCAGCATGATCGGTAAATCGATCTCGGCCGCTGGTCTCGATCAAGCAGGCAAGCCCGCGGCGGCGGCGATGGCGAAGGGCCTGCACCACCCCGCGCGCGCCAAGCACGTGATCTTCCTGTTTATGAACGGCGGCCTGTCGCAGGTCGACAGCTTCGACCCGAAGCCCATGCTCGACAAGTACCACGGGCAGCCGCTGCCGGGCGGCACGGTGGCGACCGAGCGCAAGACCGGCGCGCTGATGCGCTCGCCGTTCTCGTTCAAGCAGTACGGGCAGAGCGGCCTCGAGGTCAGCGAGCTGTTCCCGCACGTCGGCGGCTGCGCCGACGACATCTGCATGATCCGCTCGATGCACACCGACATTCCGAACCACGAACCGTCGATGCTGATGATGAACACCGGCCACATCCAGGTCGGGCGTCCGTCGATTGGCTCGTGGCTGACCTACGGCCTGGGCTCAGGGAACCAGAACCTGCCCGGCTACGTGGTGCTGTGCCCCGACGTGCCGACCACAGTCGGGCCGCCGCTCTGGAACGGCGCGTTCCTGCCGGCCGTGCACCAGGGCACGTTCATCCCGAGCAAGGTGGAACGGCCCGATCAGATCGTTGGCAAGGACTTCGACCCGAAGAAGCTGGTCTCGTTCATCCACAACAAGGACTTCACGCTCGCCGAGCAGCGCCGCGAGCTCGACCTGCTGGCGTCGCTCGACGCCATGCAGCGCGGCAGCGCGCCGGCCGATCCGCAACTGGAGGGCGCCATCAGCTCGATGGAAACCGCTTACCGGATGCAGACCGAGGCGCCGGAGGTGTTCGACATCCGCAAGGAAAGCCAGGCGACGCTGGAATTGTATGGCCCCGGCAGCACGGCGCGCGGCTGCCTGATGGCGGTGCGCCTGGTCGAGCGCGGCGTGCGCATGGTGCAGGTCTACTACGCCAAGGGCGATCCGTGGGATGCGCACGGCGACATCCAGCAGCACCGCAAGAACGCGAAGGATTCGGACCAGCCGTTCGCCGCGGTGATCAAGGACCTGAAGTCACGCGGGTTGTTCGACGACACGCTGGTGGTCTGTGGCTCGGAGTTCGGCCGCACGCCCGTGGTGGAAGTGGGCGGCATGGCCGGCGGACAGAACGGCCGCGATCACAACCCGTTCGGCTTCAGTATGTGGCTGGCCGGCGGCGGCGTGAAGGGCGGGCTCACCTACGGCGCCACGGACGACTTCGGCTTCAAGGCGATCGAGAAGCCGGTGCACGTGCACGACCTGCACGCCACCATCCTGCACCTGATGGGCATCGATCACACGAAGCTGACCTATCAGTACAGCGGGCGAGACTTCCGCCTGACCGACGTGTCAGGCAACGTGCTTCACGACATCATCGCTTAGAGCCTGACGGGAGTCGGGAGTCGGGAGTCGGGAGTCGGGAGTCGGGAGTCGAAAATCACGGCTGCCCGCACGCGGAGTTGCCGGACGCGTCGGTGGCGCACACGCGATAGGTCGCCGCTCGGTCTACGTTCGCCGGCCAATCCGCGCGCCACAGGTACTCGCCGTACCAACGCATAGGCGCTTCCTGCTTGCCGGCCGCACTGGTCCACTCCACCGTCACGCTCTTCCACTCGGTGGCCAGGCTCGGGCTCTTGCGATCGTGGACGCGGGCGTGGACCGTGGCGCGGCCCGCTGCCTCTTTCATCCCGACCATGGTGATCGACGGCGGCGCCGTGTCCGGCGCCAGGCCTCGGCCGAGGAACACGCGTTCGTCGGTCGCCTTGGGATGCTCGCCCTGCGCCTGCACGACGTCCATGCGGCCGTCGCCATCGAGATCGGCCAGCGCAATGCCGAGCGTGCCCGGTGTGGGATCGCCGCCGAACACGTCAAGCCTCACCGACAGCTGCCCCTTGCCGTCGTTGATCAGGAGCCGGTCGGGGCCGCTGAGCGACCCCACCACGAAATCCGCGTCACCGTCGGAGTCGTAGTCGAGGAACGCCACCATGTTGTCGTCTTCGCCGACGTTGGCGGTCAGCGGCCACCACGCCTCGGTGACATCGCGGAAGCGGCCCTTGCCGTCGTTGCGGAACACGTGCTCGCGACGGTTCGAGCCGTTGCCGCCCACGATCTCGCCATCGTTCATGGTCACCAGGTCGAGCCACCCGTCGCCATCAAGGTCCATCGGCTCGAACTCGTAATTGTTCGTGTACTGCGGCACGCCCCGCCCATCGTCCGTAAACATGCCGGTACCGTCGTTACGAAACAGGTGGCTGCCGGGGCAGCGCTTGCACGACACCAGCACGTCGAGGTCGGCGTCGTTGTCGACGTCGGCCAGCTCGAGATCCCACGAAAAGCGCACGCGGATGTCGGGCATGCGTGTCGCGGTCGCATCCGTGAAGCGGCCGGTGCCGTCGTTGAGCCACAGGCGGGTGCGGCCGCCGTCGTTGGTCATGTTGTTGCCGGGCCCCCAATCGGCGAGCACGAGGTCGAGATCGCCATCGCCGTCAACATCACCCGGCTCGAGGTCGCCGACGCTCAACCGCATGGCCGGCAAGTGCGTCTTCGTGACCTCGGCGAAGCGGCCCTGGCCTGATCCCATGAAGAGCCGGCTTTGCGTCTGGTAGGTGGCGCCGACGATGATGTCGACGAAGCCATCGGCGTTCAGATCGCGTGCCTTGATGACGCGCGCGAGGTCGGGCGTGTCGCCGAGCACTTGTGACGTCACATCCTGGAACCGCAGGCCAGGGCCGGTGTTGAAGAACACCTGGTTTGGCTCAGGCGTGCCCGGCGTCGAGTAGTCGCCGCCGTTCGCAAACAGCAGGTCGGGGCGGCCATCGCCATTGAGATCGGCGATCTCGACCTTGTTGGTCCAATACCTGGTTTGACCGAGGACGTCGCCGGTCACGTCGATCCACAGCGGGCTCGACGAAGTTTGCAGGAACGTGCCGGCCACCGTGAGCAGCAGCACCAATCGCGTCACTGCCAACCCCCGTACATCGGGTTTGGCACCAGGAAGTAGCGCACGCCGAACTCGGTGAACGCGGGCGCGCCCTGCTGCTTGCTCTGCTGCGACAGGCCGGGGAAGTCGTGAATGTTGTCGCCAAGGACGGCGACAATGTCGAGCGCCGAGGTGCTGGCCGGCGAGCGGCCTTCGGCCACCGCGGCGAAGCGCGGATTCTTGTCCGACGGGCTGCCGTCTGGACGGCACAGCATGGCGTCGTACGCGAGCTTGAACGCGTCGAACACCGCCCGCGTGTCGGCGCATTCCGATTCAAGGCGGTTGGTGACAATCGCGATGCGGCCGCCGAGCGCGCGCACGCGGTTCAGGAAACTCGCCGCGCCCGGCAGCGGCGTGGCCTCGCGCCGCTTGACCCACGCGTTCCAGCTCTCGGGTGTAAAGCCCAGCCCCAGCTTGCTGCGTTCGAGCTGATAGAGCGAGTTGTTCAGCACCGTCTCGTCGGCGTCGAGAATGACGGCCCAACTGCCCGCCGGCCGCTTGGCCACCGCCTGCTCGACCCGCGTGGTCGCGAGCCGGTACACCTGGTAGAGCGCCGCGTGGTACTCGGCGGAGTTGCGGACCCAGCGAACCGCCTCAGGTGGCTGAGCGCTCGGGGGCTGGGGTGCTGACGTGCTGGTGACCGGTGCGGCCTTTGCGCACGAAACCGCCGCCAGCAGCAAGAAGACCGAGAGAAGTCGACGCATGTGGGAACGGTACCACAGGCGCCACGTTCATCTCAGCGGCCCTGGGTCCGTGGCCACACGGTGCCTTGGTGCAAGGTTGTCACCGGCCCGAGCCCCTTGTTGACGAAGCGCTGCAGCCGCTTCCCTTCCCAGGTTTCCGTCGTATAGACGTTGCCCTGCGAGTCGGTGGCGATGCTGTGCACGCCGTAGAACTGGCTCGGCTGGCGGCCACCGGTGCCGAAACTGGTCAGCAGTTCCAGCGTGTCGCGCTGCAGGACGTAGACACGATTGTTGATGCCGTCAGCGACGAACAGGTGGCGCTGCTGCGGATCGCGTGAGAAAGCGACGTCCCAGACCGAGCCCGACAACCTGGTGTTCTTAGCGAAGAACGCCTCCTTGACGAACGTCCCGTCGGCGCGGAACACCTGCAGGCGGTTGTTGACCCGATCGCAGACGTAGACCAGGCCGTCGTTCGAGAGGTCGGCGCAGTGCACGGGGCTGCGGAATTGCCGGGCGGGCGGCGCGGCCGGATCGTACGGCCCGAGTTCAATCGCGTCATCCGGCTTGTTGCCGTAGGCGCCCCAGAAGCGCTTCATCTTTCCGGTCGAGGCATCGAGCACGGCGACGCGACGGTTGAAATACCCGTCTGCCACGTAGGCTTCATTGGCCTTCGGGTCCACGAAGATCTTCGCCACGCGCCCGAAGTTGTCCGGATCGAGACTGCCGCGCGCGAACGTCGGTTGCCCCTTCGCGTCCTTGCCGCTCAGGCGGGCGTTGGGCTTTCCGTACTGGGCGATGAACTTGCCATCCTGCGTGAACTTGACGATGTGCGAGTCGCCCGGGCCGTTGCCGCCGATCCAGACGTTGCCGACGTGATCGACGAAGATGCCGTGGTTGGACGCGGGCCAATCGTAGCCCTGGCCCGGCCCGCCCCATGAGCGCACCAGGTTGCCCTGCGCGTCGAACGCCAGCACGGGTGGCGCCCCCGCGCAGCAGTCCGCGGACTTCAGGTCGAGCCCCTTTTCGTTGTTGGCCAGGGTGTCGGATCCGCGGTGCACAATCCACACCTGGTCGCGCTCGTCCGCCCAGACGCCGATTACGTTGCCGAGAACCCAGTGATTCGGCAGCGGCTTCGGCCACAACGGATCCACTTCGAAGCGCGGCGCCACGGCGCCGGAACGGCCTTGCGCGTCGAGGCCGTCGATCCACGCCTGCGCGATCCCGAGCATGAGGAGTACCGCGGCGAACGCGAGTCCGGTCAGCTTGTGTGGTTGGCTCATGGGGCGCCTCTTTTCGGCCGCATCATACAGCGTTTACTTCTCTCGCCCGCTTGCCGGCAACCGCAGCGCGACGAGCGAACCGGGCAGAGTGCCGCTGGCCACCTGCACCACGACGTATTGTCGGCCGCCATGCAGGTAGCCCATCATTCCGTACTGGCCCGGTGCTGGAAGCTTTACCGTGCCGAGCCGTTCACCAGTGCGTTTGTCGAGCGCGTACATTACCGGATCGCCGCCGGGTGCGGTGAGGAGCAGCGTCTTGGTCGGCATCATCACCGCATGGGTGGTCTGGCCGGTCGCCGGGATATTCAGGCCCCTCAGCCGCGGATGATTCCTGATGTGCTCCGGCGTGTCGCCGTTGGGTTTCTCCCAGAGAAACTCGCCGGTGGCCATGTCGATGGCGATGATCCGGCTGTACGGCGGCTTCCAGATCGGCAATCCGTCTGGTCCGCGGAGATCGCCGCGGTTGGCCACGACCCATCGCGAGAGCGTTTGACCCGTGGTCTTCGGATCGTTCGGTTTGTCCATCGCCTCGCCCGGCACGACGTTCTCGGCCCGGCACAGCCGCTGGGAGGTGACGAAGAGCACGCCGGTTTCAGGATCGGCCACGGTCGGCCCGTTGATGTTGCTCGCGCCGGCCGGGCAGCTCACAAACGATCGCAAGCCGGAGGGGTGGCCCACCTGGATCGGCGGCGTAAAGAGCGGGCCGGTCTTGTAGTTCTTGATCGTCGCCATCGCTTCCTGTCGCAGCTCCGGCGTGAAATCGATCAGGTTGTCAACGCTCAGCTCCTGGATCTCGAACGCCTTCGGTCGAGTCGGAAACGGCTGCGTCGGCGACAATTTCTCGCCGGGTAGATCGGATGCCGCGACCGGCCTCTCGACGATCGGCCAGATTGGCGCGCCGGTTGCGCGATTGAACGTGTACGCAAATCCCTGCTTGGTGGTTTGCACCAGAATCGGCGTGCGTCGTCCATCGACGACCACATCCATCAAGACCGGCGCGGTCGGATTGTCGAAATTCCAGATGTCGTGATGGACGGTCTGGAAATGCCAAACGCGCTGGCCGGTCTTGACGTCGAGCGCCAGGATGCTCGTGCCGAACAGGTTGTCGCCGGGGCGAAACCCGCCGAAAAAATCGATCGTCGGCGGATTGGTGGGAATGTAGACCAGCCCGCGCGCAGGATCGGCCGACATCGGCGCCCACGACGACACGTCACCGGTACGTTGCCACGCATCGTTCTCCCACGTCTCGTGGCCGAACTCGCCGGGCCGCGGGATCACGTGGAACTTCCACAAGGGCCTGCCGCTCTTTGCGTCGTAGGCGAGGATGTCGCCGGGAATGTTCTGGATTCGCGTCTGGTAGTAACCCTGCTCGTGCACGTTGCCGACAACGACCACGCCGTTGACGACGATGGGCGGTGATGAGGTCGACAGGTTGCCCAGTTCCCGCGGGATGCCTTTATCGGGGTCGTACTTCAGGCCCGACGTCACCCACGGTTGCCAATCACGCACCAAGTCCGGCAGCATGTCGACCACGCCGCTGGCCGGAAAACCCGGCAAGGGCACGCGTGTGCCCCAGTTCTCGATGTGCTGGCCGGTCTTGGCGTCAAGAGCATGCAGGAAAAACGCGGGCGATGTGTAGTAGATGACGCGCCGTTTGTCGATCTCGCCGTAGGCGACTCCCTTGCCGTAGTTGTTCCGCATGCCGCGGTCGAAGCGAGTCGTGTGCGGCTCGCGATAGACCCAGAGCGTTTCGCCCGTTCCGGGATCGATCGCGGCCACCGTTCGCCGCTGGCCGGCCACGGTGTAGAGCAGGCCGTCGACGTAGAGGGGCGTGGAGCGGAAGAGGTGATCGACCTGCGGACCGAAGTTGTCGCCCCGCCAGGTCCAGGCAACCTCGAGCTTCTCGAAATTGGCGGCGGTGATCTGATCCAGCGCCGAATAGCGAGTGTGATGAGCGTCGCCGCCGATGTAACGCCATTCGCCGGCGGGCTCCGCGGCGGTTTGTGCCAGAAGCACAGGGCCCGCCGCCGCAAGCCCGGCGGCAACGATGAGAGCGGCCGTCGGGCGCATCATGGCGTCGCCAGGTACGCCTTCGACGCCGCTTCGTCCTTGAGCGGAACCACCTTGTCGGGGTCGATCCGAATCATCAGGTAGGTGATGTCGCTGTCGATTTTCGTGAACCAGTGGCCCGTGCCCGCCGGGATCACGATTACATCACCGGCCTTGAGTTGATGCGTCACCCCGTCCTGAATCGACGCGGCGTTGCTGCCAGGGCCGTTCAACATCCGGACATTCTCGTTCGTGGCCGGCCGCTTCAGCGCGCCCACGAGGAACGGGCCGGTGACCAGCGTCGCCGACCCCGAGATGATGTGGTAGACCTCGCTGACCTGGTTGTGTTCGGCGACACTGTTTGGCGCCGGCGCGTCCATCTTCGGCCGGTGCACCAGGCCTACCGCCACGCCGCTCTTGCCGACGTCGACCGAGCGGACCTGCTGATCGGTCAGCTTCTTCGCCACCGCCCGTTTCGTGTAGGCCTCGATCTCGCTGTTCGCGATGTAGTAGGCCGGGCACGCCTTGCAGGTTGATTCGGCGATGGGCTGTGCGAACGCCACCAGGGTGGCGCTGAAGGCGCCGATTGTGACAAGCAACTTCGTCATGGCCAGGTTCTCCTTCTTCGAATCAGGGTATCTCGTACTCTACGTTCCCAGCAGCGTGGCCACCCACACCACCCCCAGACTTGACGCTCATCTGACCAGCGCCTGGTACACCAGCGGCGTAAACGACGCCGCGACCGGCGATCCGGGATAGCGCTGCACCATCACGATGGCCACCAGCCGCTCCTTGGGATCCACCCAGAAGTTCGTGCCGTAGATGCCGCTCCACCCATAGACGCCGTTCGAGCCGAGCATCTGCGATGCGCCCAGGTCGGTGACGACGCGGAAGCCGAGACCGAATTGGGCACCACCGCCGATCAGACCCGAGCCGGGCAGGTCCGCGGTGTGGCTGGCCGTCATCAACTCAATGGTCTTGGGGCCGAGCAACCGCGCGCCGTCGAGCGTGCCGCCGTTCAGCAGCATCTGCCCGAACTTCGCGTAGTCGCGTGCGGTTGAAACCAGGCCCGCGCCGCCGGAGTAATAGGTCTTCCCGTCCTTGTACGAAGCGTTTGGCGACATCGTCAAATTGCCGAACGATTCGGGATCGGTCATGGGCCTGATGCCGCCGGCGCCGTCGGGCGCATACGCGGTGGCAAGGCGCGACCACTTCGCTTCAGGCACGATGAAGTCGGTGTCGGTCATGCGCAGCGGCTTGAAAATGCGCTCGCGCATGAACACCTGGAACGGCATGCCCGACGCCACTTCGACGACACGTCCCAGCACGTCGGTGGCGAGGCTGTAGTTCCACGCCGCGCCTGGCTGCGCGATCAGCGGTTCGGCGGCCAGCTTGTCGATGGCTTCGGCCAGCGTCATGTTGGTCACGGTCAGGCCATCGGTGACGCCGTTCTGTCGGTAGCCGCCGCCGACGGGTCCATTGTTGATGAACCCATAAGTGATGCCGGAGCGGTGGGTCAGCAGGTCGCGCAGGTTGATGCCACGCCGCGCCGCGACCGGCGCCTCGGCTGCGCCCTCGAGCACGCGCGAGCTCTTGAAGGCCGGGATGAACTTCGACACCGGATCGGTGAGCAGCAGCTTGCCCTCTTCGTACAGCATCATCACGGCGACGCTGGTCACCGGCTTGGTCATCGAGGCAATGCGGAACAGCGTGTCGGTGCGCATGGGCGTCTTGCCAGCTACATCCTGGAAGCCGACTGCGGTGACGTCGACGACCTTGCCGTCGCGGGCGATCAGCGTCACGATCCCGCCGGCTTCCTTGCGATCGACGAAGCCCTGCATCCCGGCATGGAGCCGATTGAGGCGTTCGCCGGAGATGCCGACCGATGCGGGTGTCGATACGGCCGGCGCTGGCGCGGCCTGCTGGGCAGTGACGGCGTAGCCGGCCAGGGCTACCAGGACGAGCGCGCGAAATGCCGATCGCGTTGCCTTCATCGAGTCTCCTTCTTCAGAAATTCAAGCAACAAGGCCGTGAGCGGCGCCGGCTGTTCCTGCTGGACCCAGTGTCCGGCGCCATCGATCAAGTGCGTGCCGCGGTACTGGGTCGTGATCTGCTTCTCGAGCCGCTCGAGCGACCCGGGGTTCTGATAGGTGCCCCAGTCCTGCTTGCCGCTGATGAAGCTCGACGGCACATCGAGCGTCTTGCCGGCAAACAGCTGCAGGTCTTCGCCGCCGGGCGCGCCACGGTAGCCGTTGAGGCCGCCCTGGAAGCCGGTGCGGCCGTACTCTTCGACGTAGACCGCAAGCTCGGCATCGGGCAGCCACTGGTTAGCGGCAATCTCGGCCGGCGCCGGCATGTCGATCGCCACCTGTTCGGCCATGCCCTTGTCGAGATCCATCACGTAGTAGCGCGGCAGCTTCGCCCACTCGGTGGCGGTGCGCGCCGCGAGCGGTTGGGGGTGGTTCTGTTTCCAGTCGGCGCTTTTCGCGTGGTAGTAGGCGCGGAAGAACGCCAGCAGGCCCTGCGACGGTCGCCACATGTTCGCGTTGGCCTCGCGCGTCGTGTAGTAACGCTGGTAGTGCTTGCGTGGCGGCGACAGCTTGGCGAGCTCGTCGTAAATCGCGTTGGGGCTCCCGGACGCTGCCGCCGGCGTCCTCGGTGTGTTGGCGGTGTTGAACGGCAAGGTGGGCGCGCCCCCAAACGGCGCGCTCATCATCACCACCGACCTGAAGACATCAGGACGCGCCAGCGCGCACCAGCCGGCCAGCGGCGAGCCCATGTCGTGGCCGAACACCGCGGGGAGCGATCGATGCCCCATCGCCGACACCAGCGCCAGCATGTCCTTGATCCGGTTGATGGTGCCGAACGGCCGCAGGTCGGCGTCGTAGTCCACCGGCGTGGGCGAGGTGCGTCCGTAGCCGCGCATGTCGGGTGCGAACACGTGGTAGCCGGCGGCTGCCAGCGGGCCCATGATCTTGCGCCAGCTGTAAGCGAGCTCCGGGAAGCCGTGGATCAGGAGGATGCCCGGGCGGCCGGGCGTTTCGTAGCCGGCCTCGAGCACGTGCATGCGCAAGCCGTTGACGCCGTCCACGAAGCGCGAACGGATGCCGGGAGGCAGCACGCCCTGGCTGAGCGGACCGATCGGCGCAGCCGCCGCGGGTTGCGCGTTGGCTCGAGCGCTCATTGCCAGGGGGGCGAGCGCACCAAGCGTCGTCGTGAACTCGCGCCGGGTGAAGGTGGGTCGGCGACTGCTCATAGGGCCTCCGGGGCAACTATAAGCGCGCCGACCCGGTTCTGCTATTTAGTTCCTGCCGCCACCTTGAGGTCGATGGCCGCCACGGTCTTGTCCCACGCCATGGTCATGGTCGCGCCGGTGGCAGTGACGTTGGTGAAGTTGATGGTGAACTGCTCGACCGAGGCATCGCCCGTGCGCACAGTCATGGGCACGCGCAACAGGTCGAACTTCGGATCGTAGTTGCTGGCGCCCGACAGGCGGACCTTGTCGTTCGGATCGAACTTCTCCTGCACCGGCTGGTTGCTCATCACCAGCGTCCAGTTGCCCGGCTTCAGGTCAACGAACACGTTGTAGACGCCGGGAGCCAGGGTCTTGTCGCCAATCTGCAACGGCACCTGCGTCGTCAGCCGCGTGGTGTTATTGGCGCCCGCTCGCCACACCGGAGCGCCGGCATTGACGAACTTGCCGTAGTCGGCGCCGGCGCCGAAAATGTCGGCGCGGCCGCGCAGCAGCGGACGGCTGTAGTCCACGACAATCCACTTGCCGTTGCGATAGGCCTGTCCACCTTGCTCCGTTTTCTCCCATTGGCCGGCCACCTCGATCGCCGCCTGGCCAGGCGGCGACGCCACCAACTTCACTTCCGGAACGGCCTGGGCCAACACCGCGGCGCCCATGGCGCCACACAACACCGCGACTGAAAGAACGAAACGCATGGAAACTCTCCTTGAAATGGAAACTGGAACTACGACTTCGCCGGCGAGGCAATGGTCAGCAGAAAGCCGCTCGGCTCGACCGCTTCGAAGGCGCGCGTGCCCCACTCGGTGTCGTGCGGCTCGCGGCTGAGCGTGACGCCGGCCGCCTTGGCCCGCGCGGCCGCCGCGTCGATGTCGCCATGGGCCTCGATGTAGAGGCGCACGCCGACGCCCTTCACCCGATCCACGCCCTTCTTGCCATCGTCCTGGCTCAGGCCGAGGCGGGCCTCGCCGGCCTTGATCATCAGACCCAGGAGCTTGCCGTCCCGCTCCCAGCGATCTTCGATCTCGAAGCCGAGGCCGGTGAAGAAGGCTTCGCTGGCCTTCAGGTCGTTAACGGTCAGGCTGGGCATGATGCTTCTGCCCCGTATGGTGTTGTCACTGGTCATGTCGTCTCCCAACGAATTCGCCCTGCGATGATTCCACACTTCCGCGGCGCGCGACACAACCGGCGCTGGCCAGCCCGACTATAATCACCGCGGGTTTCGTCACCGCGGCGGTGGTTCAGCGCCGTGAGAAGGAAGCGCACAAGCGGCTGATGCTGCTCGCCTACGTGTCGATCATTCTCGCCGCCGTCGGGCGGCTGCCCGGCGTGCTGCCGCTCGGCCCGATCGGGCTGTTCGTCCTGGCGTTCATGCCCGCGATTGCCGGCGCCGCTTACGACTATTGGTCGCGACAGCGTGTGTCACCGATCTACTGGTGGGGCATCGCGATCCTGTATTTCTCGATCCCCGGGCGCCTCGCCTTGTCGGCTACGCCGGCGTGGATCGCCTTCGCCGAGTACGTGACGCGCTGACCCGGCCTTAGACGACGGCGGGGTCGTATACTGGGCCCGTGAGCGTCCTGGCCAACTACCTTCGCGAGCGGACGGCGGACGACGTCCGGCAAATGGAGCCCGCGGCTCGACTTGACCTGGCCCTGCGCCTGGGAGACGACGACCTGGCGCTCTACTGCGAGGCCGCCGGAATCGACCTCGATGAAGGCCGCAAGCGCGTGATGCGGCAGCGACAGTCGGGGCGGCGTCCCAGCGCGTCGGCCGAGCGATGACCCTGGCCGCCCGCGTGACGGCGCTCCTCGATGCGGCGCAGGTGGCCCACGCGGTGATCGGGGCGGCCGCTCTGGCCGCAGCCGGCGTGGTCCGTTCCAGCCTTGATCTCGATCTGCTCACGCTGGACCATCGTGTGCTCGGCGCCGGATTCTGGTCCGAACTGTCGGCGGCGGGCATCGCGATTGACGTGCGCCGGGGCGACATGGAGGATCCACTCGCCGGGGTGGTGAGAGTGACGGCCGGCGGCGAACGGCCGGTGGATTTGATTGTCGGCCGCTACGCCTGGCAAGAGCGCGCGGTGACCCGCGCCCGAATGCTACCCAGTGGGCAGCGGGTCGTGCAGGCGCGAGACCTCGTGCTGCTCAAGTTGTACGCCGGGGGCACGCAGGACCTGTGGGACATCCGCCAATTGCTGGCGCTACCAACCGGCGCGGCCCTGAGCGCCGAGGTGGAAGAAGACTTGCCGGCGCTGCCGGCATCGGCCGCGGTGCTCTGGCGCTCGGCTCACTGAACCGCCAGTTCCGGGCACCGGGGGGCAGCCCGACTATAATCACCGCGCTCCCCCAATGGCCCTGCCCCCCGGCACCCGCATCGGCGTCTATGAGGTCACCAGCCAGCTGGGTGCCGGCGGTATGGGCGAGGTGTACCGGGCGAGAGATTCGAAGCTGAAGCGCGAAGTCGCGCTCAAGGTCCTGCCCCCCGACGTCGCCAACGATCGCGAGCGCATGGCGCGGTTTCAGCGTGAGGCTGAAGTGCTGGCCTCGCTCAACCATCCGAACATCGCGCAGATTTATGGCATTGAGGAAGGTCCGGCTGAAGCCGGACGCCACATTGGCGCCGATGTAGCGTCCGGCTTTAGCCGGACCACAGCGCTGGTGATGGAGCTGGTCGAGGGCGAGGATCTCGCGGAGCGGTTGAGGCGCGGCGCCATCCCTCTCGATGAAGCGCTGCCGATCGCGAAGCAGATCGCCGAAGCGCTCGAGGCTGCGCACGAGCAGAGCATCATTCATCGCGATCTGAAGCCTGCGAACATCAAGGTGCGGCCGGATGGCACCGTAAAGGTGCTCGACTTTGGTCTCGCGAAGGAACTGGAGCCGGGAGTCGGGAACCGGGAGTCGGGAGTCGGAAATACCCTCGCCAACTCGCCCACCATCACCTCACCCGCCATGACCATGCGCGGGATGATACTCGGCACGGCCGCCTACATGGCGCCGGAGCAGGCCAAGGGCAAGGTGGTCGACAAGCGTGCCGACATCTGGGCCTTCGGCTGCGTGCTCTACGAGATGCTCGCCGGTAAGCGCGCGTTCCAGGGCGAAGATGTCAGTGACACGCTGGCGGCGGTGCTGCGTGGCGATCCGGACTGGGCCTTGCTGCCGGCGTCGCTCCCGCCCGCATGGCTGTCGCTCATCAAGCGGTGTCTCGAACGCGACCCGCGGCGGCGCGTGTCGGCAATGTCGACGGTGCGGTTCGTGCTCGAGGAACCCGCGGTCAGTTCCGCACCGCCAACCTCCCCCGGCCCCAACGCGCCCACTCCTTCGCGCGCGCCGTTGGCCGCAGCGGCGGTCGTGGCGGTGCTGGCGTCGGTCGCGGCCCTGTACCAATGGACGACCGATCCGGCGACCGCGTCGGTCATGCGATTCGGATATGCCCTCCCCGAGGGTCAAGCGCTCACGGTCAATCGGCGCATGATTGCGCTGGCACCCGACGGGCAGCAATTCGTGTACATCGCGAACAATCAGCTGTTCGTTCGACGATTCTCTGAGTTCGAAGCGCTGCCCGTGCCGGCCACCGATGTCGGCACTGCCATGTCTGCCCCGACGTACTCGCCCGATGGTGAGTGGATCGCGTTTCATTCGGGCTCCGAATTCGCTGTCAAACGGGTAAGCGCGCGCGGCGGAGCCGCCACCACGGTGTGTGAGACCGGGGGACCCCTGACGATGGAATGGGACAGCACCGGCATCCTGCTGGGGCTGGGGGAGCGCGGCGTCGGGCGGTGCAACCCGGCCGGTGGTGCGCTCGAGGTCCTGGTCAAACCCGCCTCGGCTGACGAGATGATCCTGGGGCCGCAGATCCTGCCCGTCGGCAACACCATTCTCTTCACCGTGGCGAAAGCAAGCGACGGCGGCGCCCGGCGCTGGGACCTCGCGCAGACCGTGGTGCAGTCATTAGTCACCGGGCAGCGGACGACCATCCTCGAAGGAGCGCGTGAAGCGCGCCTGCTGCCGACCGGGCACCTGGTGTATATGAAAGACGGCGTGGTCTATGCGGCACCCGCCGATCCGGCCACGGCGCAGGTGCGCGGCGACGCGGTGCCCTTGATCGATGGCGTGCGCCGCAGCACCGGAGGCGCCGCGCAGATCACCTACGCGCAGAACGGCACCGTGGCCTACGTGTCCGGGCCATCTGGCGGGGCGGGCGGTCTCCACGAAGTGGCCATCGCCGATCGCAATGGGGTGATCACCAAGGTGCCGCTGGCACCCGGCCCTTACTCGCAGGTGCGCCTTTCTCCGGACGGGCTGCGCGTGGCAATCGCGATCGACTCAGACCGCGACGCCTCCCTCCTCATCTACATGCTCGACGGGTCGCGCGCCCCGCAGCGTCTCACGCTGCAGGGCCAGAGCCGCTACCCGGTGTGGTCCGCCAACGGCCAGTGGCTGACCTTCGCGTCGGAGCGCAGCGGCTCGGCCGGCATTTTCCGCCAGAAGGCCGACGGCAGCGGCGCGGTCGAGCGCCTGACGACGGCGGCGGCGAGCGAAGAGCACATCCCCGAAACCTGGTCGCCGGACGATCGCGTACTGCTCTATTCCGTTCGCTCCCGGGCGCCAGGACCGCTGCCCTACGCGCTGTGGATGCGGGCGTCGGCCGACGGCAAGAGTTCACCGTTCGGGGAGGTCACCTCGGTTGAGCAGATCGGCGCGGTGTTTTCGCCCGACGGCCGTTGGGTCGCGTACGCCTCCGGAAAAGGCGAGAACGTCGGCGATCCAAATCGTGGAGTCTTCGTGCAGCCATTTCCGCCGACGGGCGCCGTCTACCAGGCGCCCAAAGTATTTGTCGACTTCCATCCGATCTGGGCAGCGGGCGGCAAAGAGCTGGTGTACTCGGCATCGGGCACGGCCGGGCAGATGGCCGCGACGAAGATCTCGGCAGACGGCGGCCTCGCCTTCGGCCAGCCGGTCAGATTCCCTGCCGCGGTGACCGGCGACCGTCTGTCTCCCCAGGTTCGAGCCTGGGACGTGCTCCCCGACGGCCGCCTAATCGGGATCACGCCGGCCTCGGACGGTAGCCCCCGCCGGTCGTTCTCGGAAATCCGCGTCGTCATGAACTGGTTCGAGGAGTTGAGACAGCGCGTGCCGGTGCCGTAGCCATGCCTTCGGGATGGGCGAGGTGAACTACCACGGGCCGCCGTCCCCCGACAACCTAGCGAAACCGCAGATAGCGCGGACCCAGCCGTTCGAACGCCGTGTCGTCGGCACCCACCAGGTCGGCATCCAGCGACTCGGCGGTCGCCACCAGCCACGCGTCGTTCTCGCCCATTCGCCGCGCCGATCGACGCTGCAGCACGGCGCAGCGACGCGCTTGCGCAAGGTGAACTCCCTGGATGGTAAACCGCTGCAACGAGGCCCAGGCCGCGGCCTCGTCGGCGGCCCCTTCGAGGAGTTCGGCCACGGTGACGACGGACACGACGAGAGACCGGCCGCGCAGCGCCGGCAGGAACCGGCGGGCCGGACCCGCCACGCCGACCGCCGTTTCCCGTTCGAGGGCGATCAGGAACGATGAGTCGAGCAGGACCGGACGGCTCACTTCGCCTTCTGTGCCAGGCCGAGCCCCTTGCCGTCGGCGGCGGTGACCCACTCCAACAAATCGTCACCGGTCGAGATCGGGCCGCCGCGGTCGATGAGCGCGCGGACCACATCGGACTTGGACGTCTTGGTGAGGCGGGCCCAGCGCGCCAGGCGCGCGGCGCGTTTCTTATCCAGCTTGACAGTGATGGTCGCCATGGTAATACCCTGATATTACAACCACCCCGTGGGCCTTCCCAAGACCCGGCAGGCAAACGCCTCGGCAAACCCGGGCATGTTGCTGCCCACGCCGCCGGGGCCGGCCCGACTATAATCACGGCGCTCTTCCCAATGTCCCTGTCCCCCGGCACCCGCCTCGGCGCCTACCCCTCGACTCGCGGCGAGGCTTTCGCATGAGCCTCACGGCCGGTACCCGGGTCGGCCCATACGAAGTTCTCAGCTCGCTCGGGGCCGGCGGCATGGGCGAGGTGTACCGGGCGAAAGACTCGAAGCTGAAGCGCGAGGTTGCGCTCAAGGTCCTGCCCGCCGACGTCGCCAACGATCGCGAGCGGATGGCACGGTTCCAGCGCGAAGCCGAGGTGCTGGCCGCGCTCAATCACCCCAACATCGCCGCCATTTATGGCATCGAGGAAGGTCCGGCTGAAGCCGGACGCCA
>JAUYQQ010000017.1 GCA_030697165.1 Acidobacteriota bacterium | reverse complement strand
GCTGCCAGGTCTTCCGGGGAGGGGCTGTCGAGACTGGCGAGCAGTTCAGTCGCCACTTCGGCACGTTCCGTGGCCGGCAGGGCAAGGGCCTCTTGGAGAAGGGCATCCGCTCGCTGCGACATGCGGCCATTCTAGCATCGTCGAATAGGGCTTTTGTCCCGACAAGGATTGCCCTCCCGACAAGGATTAGCTTCCCGACAAGAGGTGCCTCCCGCCGAGGTTTTAGGCTCTAATCTGTGGCTGTTTATGTCTAAGTCAAATCGGTGGCCCCTTGCCGTCGTCGTTGTGGCCCTCTCTAGCGCCGTAATCCTCGGCCAGCCCAGGCCCCCGGCTCCCGGCGCTCCGCGGTTCCCGTTGCCGACGGAGCCGCAGGTTTATGAAACCTTCGAGCAGAAGATCAAGGTCACCGTGCTCGCGCGCGGCATCGAGCGGCCCTGGAGCCTGTTGCCGCTGCCGGATGGCGATTTCCTGATCGGCGTCCGGCCCACTGGCCAGGTGTTGGCGCTCAGGAAGACCGGCCTCGATCCCCGGCCGCTCACCGGCCTGCCGGCCATGCGCACCACTCGCACCACGGGCATGCTCGACCTGGCCATGCATCCGAAGTTCGCCGACAACAAGTGGATCTACTTCACCTATCACAAGGCGCTCAACGAGAAGCAGTGGACGCTGGCGCTTGGCCGTGGCCGCTACACGGGCACCGGCTTTGCGGATGTCGAGGAGCTCTACGCCGGCAACGCCGTGCAAACGGGCGGCTCGCGCATGACGTTTGGTCTCGACGGCCTGCTCTACATCACCGTCGGCGGCGCCGCGCCGCTGAAGGACGCGCAATCAACCGACAGCATCTTCGGCAAGGTCCTCCGTCTCAAGGACGATGGGACGGTGCCGACGGACAATCCGCTGGTGGGGAAGGGCGGGCGCCCGGAGATCTTCACCTTGGGGCATCGCGATCATTTCGGCATCACCCCGCATCCGCAGACCGGGCAGATTTTTCACGCCGAGCTCGGCCCCATGGGCGGCGACAAGATCAACATCCTCACGCCGGGAGGCAACTACGGCTGGCCGACCTATGGCTATGGGCGGGAGAACAACGGCTCGCCCATGGAGCATCCCAATCGTCCGGGCATCGAGCCGGCGTGGATCACGTGGAACCCTGGCATCACCCCGTCGGGGATCATCTTCTACACCGGCGATCGCTTTCCGCAGTGGAAGGGCAACATCTTCGTGGGCAGCACCATCCGCGGCCGCATCCCCGGCACCGGCGGCATCGAGCGGGTGGTGTTCAACGAGAAGTTGTGGGAGACGAGGAGAGAGTCGATCCTGCAGCAGTTGCATCAGCGCATCAGGGATGTCCGGCAGGGGCCTGACGGGTTGATTTATGTCCTCACCGAGGAGGACGACGGCGCGGTGATTCGGATCGAGCCGGCGCCGTAAGTCAGCCAGGACGTTGGAGCGCCGTCTAGATGCCTAGAATCCGTTTGAGTTTAGTACTCACCCGCCGAGAAGCCGTGATTCGCTGAATCAGGTCGGCGCAGTGCGCGTCATTGAGCGTCCCCTGATAGACCACGCTTTCCTGGTTGTAGAGCGCGACGAATTCAGCGCGGCCAACTTCGCGTTCTCCGGCAGTGCCCGCGTCGATCAGAGTATCGACCGGCAGGAAGCCGTATGAACCCTTGGCGATATGCACGAGATCGCCTGGAAACGGATGGTGTTCGTGCTTGGCCTTCTCCGATGTGGTCAGAATGTAGATCAGTGGATCATCGTGGGCCGAGTTGCTCAGGACGACGATAAACTTCGGCTTAGTTCGTCCCGCAAATACCGGGTCGTCGAGGTCGTCGTAGTCGACCCAGCGAAACACCACTCCGCGTCGAAGGACGACGTCAAGCGGCAGCAGCACCTGGTCACTTGCCTACCGGGTCGCCGCAGTCTGGGCGCGGAGCGCCCGGCGTCCCGCTCGTTGCAGCGCGTCAGCGAAATCGCGGTCTTCCTGTTCACAGGAGACGAATCCGCTGATCGCCTTCACATCATCAGGGGCATCTTCAAAGAAGTACTCGTAGGGGAGGGCGGTGCTGCTGCCCGGCGATCGTCCGGCATCTGCCCTGAGGTAGGCGCGATGCGTGTGGGTGAGGTCGACCAGGTCCCGCGCGCGCGCCTGGCCAAACTCCTTGACGACCGATGCGAGGGCTTCGACTTCGGATTCTGAGAACACACTGAGATCGGGATTACCCTTGGCCCTGAGTACCGGATACCGCCGGAACGCGCGGTGTACTTCGAGCCGTTCGAGCGCGTTCGCACGCGGCTCATCGTCCACTTCAGCTGGCTCGATCAGTCGGCTGATGAGCTGGAATCCGCCTTCGGGCACCGGTCCCAATTCCATGGCGATGTACCGGTCACCCGTGACTGGGCGGCCGTAGTGGAACAAGTGGTAGCGGTCGGCCAGGTAGAGAAGCTTCACGGCCTTCAGCTTGGTCAAGTCGTGCACGCCGTGCGCGGCGAAATACGCAAGGGCGTTGATGAACTTGTCGAGGCTGAACCGAAACGTCAGAGGTGATTGATGCGACGTCATTCGGGTGACTTCCAAGTCACGATTATGATGTGGGTCCCCGGACGACGCAAGGCGTTTTCGGGGAACAGTTTACGGTGAGAAAAGATGGCAGAATCTGCGATCCTCCAAGCGCTCGCACCCGCGGCAGCGGTCTACGCCGACGCCACCTTGGCCGCCCTGAAGAAATCGGCCGGCATCGGCCGTCGCAGCTGCCACGTAAACGCGATCGGCCGCTCGCCCTTGTGCGACACGTAGTCCACTGGCCCAAGGAACGTGTAGGGCATGGTGAGACCGTCCTGCTTCTTCCTGGCCCTCACGAACAACAGGATCTGCCCGCCGAACTCGCGGTGCTTGATGTATCGCTGGCCGGTTGGTGACTGCTGCGTCGTGAGCGACTGCGATTCCCAGTGAAACAGCGTTGGCGAGATGGCGTAGTCCTTGTAGAGCGTGGATGGCGAGTAGTCGCGTTCCGACTTCTCGAGCGTGACGAAGAACAGGTCCGAGTTGGTCGCTTCGTCGCGGTAGACACCCTCGCGGTGCTGGTAGAACTTGCCCGGCGTGATGCGCCCGAACGCCGAGAAGATCTCCACCAGCGAATGCCGCGCATGAATCGATAGGGGCGGTGACGTTCGGAGAGCGACGGCTTCAGCCGTCGCTTCTGACAGCGGATACGTCAAATGGTCCGCGCGCTCCTCCAGCAAATCAAACAGCTTCAGCAACTCCTCGACGATAGCCGGATGAGCCTGGACGGCGTCCCGCGCCTCTTCGAGGGACGCCGGCGCGTTGCTGCTCCACAACGTGTACACAAGCGCCGTGATCAGGCGAGGGTCGGCCGCCTTTCCCTTGAGCCAGGCGCGATAGCCGTCCAACCGCAGCGGGTCGTCGATGTGGAGCAGCCGCTCCAGGCTCTTCCCGAGCGTTTCCTCGCTCGGCCCAGCCTTGGGAACGCTCAACCCAGCATCGCGCTTCAGTCCCGACCAGCAGCCCGAGCGATACACATCAACAAGGTCGAGTCCTGTGTCTTCCAGGAATGTGGCCAGCGACACGGCTTGGCCACCGTAGCCTTGGCGAAGGTGGCCCACCATCGCCGGCCGCCGCGACGGCAGCGCCGTCTTCAGGTTCTCGAGAACAATCTCCTTCGCAACCCTATCCAACTGCATGGTGCAGCCGGCGGGCAGGAAGGGGAATCCCTGTTCAATCTGCTTCCCGACCTCACTCCGAGACGTCCCTGTCACTGCCCGGTAGCGCAGGTCGAAGCGGAACTTCCGGTGTGACTGGCCGATGAAGTCGAGCACCGTCACGCAGTCTTTGCCTTCGAACCGGCGGAGGCCGCGGCCCAGTTGCTGCATGAACACCAGGGCGCTCTCGGTGGGGCGCAGGAACAGCAGCGTGTCCACGGCCGGCAGGTCCACACCTTCGTTGAACAGATCCACGGCAAAGAGTGCGCGCAGGGTGCCTTTCTGCAGGTCCGCCAGCGCCTGGCGACGCGTGTCACTGTCGGTGTTGGCCGACACCGCCTGCGACGGCAAGCCCGCGTCGGTGAAGCGCCGTGCCATGAACTCGGCGTGCGCAATACTCACGCAGAACCCCAGCGCCTTCATGGACCTTACGTCACGGAGCTTGTCCTGCATCTGCTGCAGCACCAGTTGCACCCGCTTGTCGTCGCCGGTGTAGAGCTTCTCCAGGGAGGTGACGTCGTAGCCCCTTCGGGACCATTCCACGTGGGTCAGGTCCGTGTTGTCGCTCAGGCCGAAATACTGAAACGGGCACAGCAACCCGCGCTCGAGCGCATCCCACAGCCGCAGCTCCACCGCGATGTGGTTGTCGAAGTAGCGCAGAATGTCGCCGCTGTCGGTCCGCTCCGGCGTCGCCGTCAGCCCAAGGAGTTCTCTCGGTGACGTCCGGAGGGAGGAGGCTTTAGCCTCCTCCTTTGGAAACAGATGCTCCAACAACCTCCGATACGTCGGCGCCGCCGCGTGATGAAACTCATCGACGATCACCACATCAAACGCCGACGCGTCGATCTTCTCCAGATCCAGCTGCGCCAACGACTGCACTGACGCGAACACGTGCCGCCATTCATCGGGACGATGGCCGTCGACGTAGAGCTCGCCGAAGGCGCCATCCCGCAGCACCTGGCGGAAGGCGCTCAGGCTTTGCTTCAGGATCTCCTGCCGATGTGCGACAAACAGCAGCCGCGGGTCGCCCATCTGCGCGCGCAGGCGCTTGAAGTCGAGGGCGGCGACGATGGTCTTGCCGGTGCCCGTGGCGGCGACCACCAGGTTCTTGAAGCGGTGGTGGCGTTCGCGTTCGGCGGCGAGCTTCTCGAGAATCTCGGTCTGATGCGGCCAGGGCGTGACGTCCAGGAACATCAGCGGCGTGTCCTCGCTGGTGTCCGGGGCCGGCGCGAGGGCGTTGGCCAGCCGGTCGCCGTCCCGCTTCGGGTCGTAGTCCTCGTACTCCGGGCTCTGCCAATAGCTGCTGAACGTCGCGTCAAACTTCTCCAGAATGTCGGGCGAGGTCACTTCCGACAGCCGCACGTTCCACTCCACGCCATCGATCAGCGCCGACTTCGACAGGTTCGACGAGCCAATGTAGGCGGTGGAGTAGCCGGTGGCGCGCCGAAACATCCAGGCCTTGGCGTGCAGGCGGGTGGACTGCGTGTCGTACGACACCTTCACCTGCGCGCCGATGCCGACGAGCCAGTCGAGCGCCTTGCGTTCGGTGGAGCCGGTGTAGACGGTGGTGATGACGCGCAAGGGCCGCCCGGCGCGGCAGTGCGCGCGGAGCTGGTCTTCAAGCACGCGGATGCCGTGCCAGCGGACGAAGGCGCAGAGCAGGTCGATGGAGTCGGCGGACGGAATCTCGTGCGCCAGCGCGTGAGCCAGCGACGGCTCGCCGCGGGCGTTGACGAGGAGGTCGGAGGCGGAGAGCGGGACCAGCGGCGCGACAAGTTCCCGGTCGTCGCCCGGCAGTCCGGTGACCGGCTGAATCGACCGCAGTTGTTTTGGCGGGATCTCGACCGGGTCAATGTGGCTGCCGGCTCCGGTGCCGATACGGTGTCCGGCTTCCGTGTCGATGTGGCGTCCGGCCTTCGTGTCGATGTAGCGTCCGGCTTCAGCCGGACCGATGCCAAGCAACCCAATGATCTCGTTCGCAACCGCGACCCGATTAGCAGCCCGGTCCTCCGCCGGGATCCCTTGCAGCGCTCGCGCGACGACGCCCTCGATGTGCCTGGCGAGGGTGATGTGGGCTTCCGCGGGATCCAGCTCTTCCGTTTGAACCCGGGTCCGCTCTTGATCGAACTGAAGGAGCCGCGCCTTCAGGCTGGCGGTGACAAGGCGCTCGTAGAGCCCGAAGGGGAGGTCGTTGTCCTGGTCGGGCATGCGGCGCGGTGCCAGGTTACTCGAGCGCGACCCAATCTGTCACACGCCTGGCGCAGGATCTGACACGTTGCGAGGGAAACGGCACCAGGTCGTTCGCATAGGATTGCCTAATGAAGATGCCGCTCTCGTCGAAGACCGCCGCGGAAGTCGAGGCAGACATCAAGCGCTTTGACGTTCGCTACAAGCGGGACTGGCAGTCATGGATGAGTGTCTATGACACCAAGCCTCTATCGTCCGCAGAAGTGGCTGGAACGTGCCGCGCCGTACTCAGCAAGTGGCAAGCAGTGCGCAGCAAGACCAAGGGGCGAACCATCCGGCTGCTGAGAGACGCGGCGATCGACGCACCATGCTTCGATGATCTGCTTGCGAAGGCGACCGAACCCGTTCGCGTGTTGGGCCGCACCACGATAAGAGATCTACGACTGGTTGGAGGGATTGAGCGAGATGCACTCAGCTGCCTGTGGGAAGTCTTCAGGGATCTCCCGACAATAGGCCGTGCGAATGCAGTTGGCATTACGAAGGCGATCAAGCTGGTAACTGGTGGACGGATTGGCCCGGCTCTCGACAGCGAGGTGAGAGACCGCTTGGCGATCAAGGAGCCGGTGACGGCGAGCGAATGGATCACAGTTCTCGAATCAGTGGCTGAGGACATCGAGGTCTTCGAATCGACGAATCAATGCCGTCTTGAGGACTTGGTTGAGGCCGAATGGCAGCCCGTCGCTCCGGGGCGAGCCTACGACATGGTCTTTGGTCCCAGGGCGAAATCTTCGGGTTAGTCGCCCCCGGGCCCCCCACCTTGAGCGACCGTCTGGTGCCGCGCCGACCAACTGTCAGTAGCTTCGACTGGCTGCGTCTTTGAACTAGGCGGTCGCTTTTTGCCTGGAGGATGCATGTCCATGTCGATTTCTTTGTGGTACCCGGCTCTCTTGCTAGTTGCGGCGTTGGTGGGATGGTTCCTGGCGTCAAAGCGCGCGGTCACGCTCGGCGCTGTCGTGGCCTCTGACTTTGAGCGAACTCGCTCCGATTTCGAAGCGAAACTCAACGAACTCCGCCAGCTTCTCGTCGCGCGCGAAGCCGAGTTGACGACGAGTCGCGGGCTACTTGATGAGCTCCGCATCAAGGCAGCAGTCGCTTCTGAGCAGCACGTTCGAGTCGAGACCCTGCGGGAATCAGACCGAAGCCTTGCTGCCGCGCGAGACGAGGAGATCGACAGCTTGAAGGCAAGGGTCGCAGAGATCGAAGGGGTTCGAGACGCTCATCGGACTGCGATCGCATCGCTCGAAGTCGACAACGCTCGCCTTAACACGGTGATCGAACAGGAGCGCAAAGCGCACGAACAGCGGATGCACGCGTATCTTGAGGCGGAGGACCACTTCAAGGCCGCCGTCAAGGCAACGGCGTCAGATGCCCTCAGCGCCAACAATGAGGCGTTCATGACCTTGGCTCAGGCTCGGCTCGGGAACCTTCAGCATCTGGCTTCGGCTGATTTCGAACAGAAGCAGAAGGCCATTCAGGACGTGATTGGACCCGTTTCCGCACTGCTCCAGAAGCTCCAGGGCGACGTCCAACTAGCCGAACAGAACCGTGTCGAGACCCGGACGGCGATCATTGCGCAGGTCCAGCAGGTTGCGACACTCGTGCCTGCGCTCCAAAAGGAGACCTCGCAGCTCTCGCGGGCGCTGAAGCACTCTGGTACCAGAGGGCGCTGGGGTGAACTTCAGCTGCGCCGCACTCTGGAGTCTGCCGGGCTCGTTGAGGGCGAGCACTATTCTTGGCAGCAAGGTATCGACACAGAGGGGGGCCGCCTCATCCCCGACGTCATCATTCACCTGCCCGGTGGCGGCAACGTGGTCATTGACGCCAAAACGCCAATGCAGGCGTTCTTGGACGCCTGTGCGACGGACGATGACGAAGTGCGCGCGGCACTCCTGGGGCAACACGCCGCAGCAACGCGACAGCACGTCGTGCAGCTTAGTGCCAAGGCCTACGGGATAGCGGTAGTTCCCAGTCCCGACTTCGTCGTCATGTATGTGCCCGTGGAGTCGGCCCTGCACGAAGTACTGAGCTCAGACTTCACGATTGTCGAGGACGCCGCGAAGCGGGACGTAATGCTCGCGGGGCCGCTCGTGCTGATTCCGCTGCTTCGGGCAATTGCCTTCGGGTGGAAGCAACACCAGGTGGCTGAGCGGGCCGAGGAGATTGCTGAAGTGGGCGCGCTCCTATACGACCGCATCGCAACGGTTGTCGAGCACTTCGTCTCGGTCGGTCGCGGATTGGATCGAACCGTCGAGGCTTACAACAGCTCCGTCGCCTCCTTCGAGGGCCGACTGACCCCGTCGGCGCGAGAGCTCAAGGCTTTGCACGTCAAGACGACCAAAGTACTGAAACCACTCGCTCCCGTCGACCACCGCACTCGGGTGTTGACGATCGCGGAGGCGCCGCTGGCTCGCACGAATGGCCAGGAGGCGGTGGTTACGCCAGGCCTCGAGGTAGGCGAGGCCCAGGCCGCCTCCGATTCTACCGACGCCGTTGATGGCCGGACTCACTAGCCTGCGCCAGTGCCGGCCCGCTTAAGATTGCCAGAATGGCGGTCCTGGCCGCGATAGAATCGCCGGCATGAGCGACATCTTGCTGTCGTCGGCGGACGGTGATTGAAGTGGCGCGAAAACAGCCGGTCACCCCATGGACGCTCTACGTCGACGAGTCTGGAAGTTTCACCGAGGTTGAAGACGACGTTGTCGTTTGCGGCCTGCTTGTCCGCGACGATATCCCGGGACTCTCGATCGCGGAGGTCAGGCAGTCGCTCGAGAGCGCTGTGCCCGGGTTCCCATGGCCGTGGCACGCAAGCTTAATCAATAACGCCTCGTGGGTCGCGTTTGTACTTGGTGAGCGCCAACTCTCGGCCTCTCACCCAGACGCCGACATTCGATGGCTGGCTGAGGCCGTGCGCCGGGTCAACGATGGATTCGCCGATCGATTTGGGGACCGCTACCTGGCGATTCGGACGCGCTTGGCTTCCGATGGTGAGGCCGGGCAGATTAAGTTAAACGAGCTTGCGGACTTCGAGGGTCTTCTGCGGGAAGCATACCCCGCCGAACTGGAGGCGATTCGCGCGCATTCCCAAAGAGCAAGGGCTGCGGTGAAGCAGTTCGCGAATGCGCTGGCGATTCGGGCGGCGTCGACGGGTGATGCGACAGCAGCGCTACTGTTGTTTTCGTCGGAGACCGTTCGTGGCGATGCTCGCTCTGAACCAGAATCTGTTCTTGGGGATCGGCGGTACTTTCGCCTCCTAGAGGTGTTGGTGGACCGCGCTGCCGCCACGTTGGCGCGTCGCGGTGGCGCGCACGAACTCTCGCTTGACGTCTCTGAACGGCGGCTCATTGACCCCCTGTTTCGCCGGCCCGCAAAGCAACTCACCCAGCACGTCGACCGCGAGCTCTCGGCCTTACGCGCGAAATGGCGGCACTCGGTGCGCATCGTTGCGAGAGCGGTAACGCCCTTCGATCGGCACATCGGGATGCGTTTTGTGGTTGCCGACTTCGCTGCGAATCGCGGGCGGCGGGCTTTGCGTCGTGGCGCGGTACCGCTCAAGGACACCGAGACAGACGTAGAGACCCACCTCGCCTTGGCCGTTCGAAGCGGCACTCCTCCGCGCAGCCACCTCGCCGCCAGCGGCGATGCCTACGCTCTGTGTCAGTTGCCTGGCTCAGATGGGCCAGCGGCCCTGTCTTATGAGAGGCCTCGGCGCCGGTGGGCATGCGAGCAAGCTTGGGAATGGTGCGCGAGGTAGTGACGATGACACTACTGGCTGCGCTTCGCTCACTCGGCGTGTTGATCGGCGATCCGAGTGTGGATTCTGCTCGGCAACAGGCTGGCGAAGTCTTGCTTCCGGAACTGGCGAAACTGGCACTTGGTCTCGGCTTCCCTCGTGATCTTCTCGACGATGCTGTTGCCGATACGTTTTGTCGTCTTATGACAGGTGGCAACCGGGGGGCAGCGGCACTAGCCTGTGATTCTGACGTGAGGGTTAGAGGATTTCTGAGGGAGTGTGTTCGTAATGCCCTGCTCGATGAGTTGCGAAGGCGGAAGCGCCTTGCGCCGCTTGACCAGGACCTCCTGGATTCAGTTCACAAAGCGCAACATCCCTCACCAGAGGAAGAGGCCTCGGCCCTCCAAGAGGTTGAACTTCGGAGGTCGGCGGAGGCTGAGTTCTACGAGCGCATAGTGCCAACAGTGGCATCAGGCCTTAGAACCTCAGCAAGTTACGAGCTCCTTCTGGCGGTCGGGCACATGCGGGCTCTGGCTAGCGGAGAGACCGATTTTACTGCAGTCGTGCTCGAGGCTACCGGTCGACATGACGGCCAGGCTCAATCGGCCGTCCATCAGCGTCATTCGAGGACGAGGCGCCGACTCATGGACTACATCGAGAGGCTAGAAGTCGCGGGCGAAACGAGTCCTGACCGAATTCGCGTCTTCCGTTGGTGTGTCAGCCGGCTGCAGCGTCGAGCGTCCTAGTAGTGGACGCCGGAAGAAGCTCTGAGGAACGTAGGTGGTTATGTTGTCATTAGAAGCTGCACGCGACGAACTAGCGCGACTGGGCCTAGAGGGATACGACCTGGGAGAGGCAGTTGTACTGGCGTTTCCACCTCCAGAGACCAGTGAGGCCCTTGGGCGGGGGACCGTTCTAGGTGTGAGCTTTGCTGCAATGCTTGCCGCCCGATTCGTCGGTGTTCCGTTTGCGCCGATTGTTCACTCGCTGCTTGAAGGCGTGGAATTGAGCATCACCCAATCGCCTTCGCAGGTTCTTAGGGTGTCTAGTCTAAGCGATCGGCCACTTGGTCTTCATGCTCTGCGGGGCATACTCACACCAGGCGTGAATGCCTACACCCCAGAGGAAGACGCCGGCACCGTCTACGTCGATGTGACCAAGGTGCCCGGGTTACTGATCCGTACGTCGTCTGGATACGTGGCGCTGGCTTCTGCCGATGAAGGTCTAGAGTTAGCCGCCATTGTGAAGCCAATCCCGTTGGTTCCACTCGCGGTTCTTGACCCCCCTGTTCTGCAGTGGGCTAAAGGAATCACGGATTCGTGGTTGCTAGATCAGATCACGGCCAAGGTTGCCAGCCACAATACCTGGAGTCGTGTCGTCGCCGCCGGAATGCTAGCCCGTCTTGCCATTCCTCCGGGTTCAGAGGACGCTCGTGCCTCCGTGCAGGCGTTTTTCGGAGGAGTGGTCGACGAGAAATTGGCCGCGCCCAGACGTTGGGCCCGCAGCCTCACCCCTCATGAGACTCACAGTATTCAAGAGATGGCACTCGCTGAGGGTGACGCGCTGCAGTCGGAACTTGAGTCGTTCGAGCTCGAGGTGAATGAGCATGTGACTGATTGGCATCGGCAGTGGCTAGATCTCCGTTATCGCCGGGACGACTTGGAGTGCGTTTTGGTCCTCCTAGATGAGTCCGAGCACGGGACCCCGCTGCGAGCTGCGATGCTAGAACTCGATCGAGAAGGTGACTTGGTGCGGCTGTCGGTCCCACCGCATATGCAGGACGACGACGAACGGCTGCGGCGGGCAGCACTCCTTGCTATCGCGTCGTGGTGGGCCACTCCGCTTTCCGCTGGCTGAGCATGCTCCCGGAACTCGAACGAGGAACGACGGACGAAGCGGGCCTTCGCCGACTTCAAACAAGCTTGGGGCTCGGGCCATGGTGCTGGCCACTTCCTGGCGAGGAGCGAGCCTACGCGCTCGCCGCCAGAGCAACAGGTTTCGACTTGCCTCCACTGCCTACAGTGGGGGTCTCCGTCGGCGTTACCGTCGATGCGAATTGTGGATTCGCGTGGATTATTGATGGCCGACCTAGTCCTCAGGGCGAGGTCTCACATGCTGAGTTAGGGGACACCTGCCGGGATTCTTGGCGAACGGCCGCCCTTGCTCTCCCGCGATCGGTGCCCCTCCTATGGGCCTCTGTGAGTTCAGCCCAAGCGCATACACCGAGAATCATTGGGCTTGGGACTTCGTTCAAGGGCCCGGGCATCGCCCCCGCATGCCATGTGGTTCGAGGCTCCTCTTTTGGACTTGCGTTCCTTCTCGTGCTCGCCTCACGCGTCTTCAACGTTCCTCTGCCCGGACATTTGGCAGCAAGTGCAGCCATAGCCGACGACGGAAGCCTGCACGCAGTTGATGGATTGGCCCTAAAGATCAACTCGATCGTCGGGATTCTCCCGAGGGTCACAACTTTGATTGTCGCTGCCCCTCAAGAGGAGGAAGCGCGACGGCTGTCGGCTGGGCGTTTAGAGATCATTGGTGCCAGCAGTGCTTCGCACACTCTTGAGGTTGTCTTCGGCGAGCGTCTAGTCGAATTACTCTTGGCCGAGGGCACAACCGCACCGAGACGACAACAGCTTGCCGAGTGGTTCTTTAGGTTCTCGCTCGTCGGACGCGGAGAACTTGTCGACTGGTCACCAGTTGCCGCTGCAGCGGCCCGAGCGTTAGATAGCTGGCAGCATCTAACCGAGGATCAGAAATTCAAGCTTGGGTTCGCTCGAGGCGTAGCCGAACGTCATGAGCTGAATTCTGGTTCCATTCCAGTTCCCTCAGTTGACTGGCTGCTTACCAGGCCCGCCCCGCTACGCACCCATATCGTGTCTCACCTGGTTCAGCAGGTGGCCGATGTCGGCCAACCGACATGGTCCGAGGTCGAGCCGCTCGTGGGTCTGGTCCGGGCCGCCAACGTCCGGGATGGCCAAGTGATGCAGTTGCGGGTCGAGGGAGCGATCGCGCGTCTTTGGGCGGTCACCGGGCGCGCAGCCGATGCCCTGGCACGTCAGGAGGAGTTGGCTTGCGCCTATTTCGACAGCCTGCTCTACGATGAGGTGTCGTTCCCACTGGCAGAATGGTTTCGTTTGAGCGGTGCCTTGGGCGACTGCGAGTCTTTCTATCGAGCGGAAGTGTTGCGCTCGGCTGTTGAGGCTGTGGGAGGTCTGGGCCTCGATGGCAGCGCCTACGTGGAACTGTCGCATGCTCGAGCTTGGTGTTTGCTGCGCACAGTCGGACGTGAGATCGGATTACAGAGGTTGTCGTTGATGGCCCAGGGACACAGTGCACCGCAGCACGTCAAGTGGGCCGCAGCGCGCTGTGTGTTGCGTTCGGACAGAGTTGAAGCGGATGAAGCGTTGAGTTCGACTATTCGTGCCGCGCTCACACACGCAGCAGCTGATCCAGATCGTCGCCGCAGGCACTCCGCTGCGGTAAATCTGGTTCTCGTGGAACTGGATGAGGCGATTGCGGCGAACTCAACCTCCGGTGCTACAGCGTCGATAAATCGAATCTCGGCGTTGGAGCCTGGCCTAATGCAGCACCTTCGCCTCGGAGCGATTGGAAAAGACTTAGCAACTCACGTCGCCCTCTGTTACCCCTACTGAGGAAACGCACCCTTCCCATGGCATCGAACCAGTTCATAACTCTGTCGTCATTTCTGTCACACCGTGCCCCAGCAGTATTTCGTTCAAGCGCTGAGTACGGTGTAGTGAGTTCGCAGCGATTGGACGAGGCCCTGGTCATCGGTGATCGAATCGTGGCCGCGTGTCTCGGTCGCCCAGAATTTACCAAGATCGGTGACGTGCCAGCTGCTCTGTTTGAGGTGGCACAGTTTGAGGAGTCTGGCAAGACAGATGAAGCATGGAAGTCGGCTGGTCGGTGGGTTCAACATAACGCCGAGCATTGGCTAAAGGCCATCCTGTGGGTTGTCGACTCTCCGGTCTATGAGGAGCTTCAAGAGCGATCAGAAGAGGCGAGACGGCAGCGAAAAAATGCCCGGTTTAACCTCTTCGAGGCGTACCTTCGGCTGGACCTTCTCACTAAAGGGGAAGCCAATGCCCCTGATCCAGACGGGATAGTAGATCCGGTTCGCCGAAACTATAGGATTGCCCAAGACTGCCGGAACGATGGCCATGATCCCGGTGGCCTGCCAGACCGAAAGGATATCGACCTGGCGATTACTCTGTTCCTTGGCCCCCTCCTGAAGTGGCATTTGGTGCTTCGCGACGTACTCGCGGGTCTCATTTCGCGTCCGCTGCGATTGGACGACGCGCCGCTACAGACTCTTCGAACGATCGCAGAAGTGCAGCGAAATCATGTGGACCGTTTTGGAGGACGAGAGTATTGGCTACAAATGTGCTCAGAGCGTGTGGCCAAGCTCCGCGAGACCGGAGGGTACCTAGTGCTAACGGGGCCAGAAGGGCAGGGAAAGTCGGCCTTGATGGCGAAGTTGGCGGACAGATTCGCCGCTGAAGGGCGGCTCCTCGGCTCAGATGGGCCTAAGGTTCGGAGAGACGCGCCATGGTTGCCAGGAGTGCTACTGCACTTCGGGAAGCAATCCGCCAGAGTCGATGAAATCGTAACGCTGCTCGTTGCTCAGGCGAATAGCCAATTGATTCGAGCGGTGCCGGAATCATTGGCGTCGCTCTCATATGCCTCTCCTGTCCTGATTGACCCCCAGCCGTACGGCAGCAGCAATGATGAGGCTCTTGATAGAATGTTCGAAGATCGACACCCCAGCACCGATCGCTCACGAGCCCCGCGGCGCGACTTGGGAGTACCGGATCCAACCGGTCTACACAATAGGGCACTCCGGTGGGCTCTTGAGCGGCTGGTCGAAGAGCGTGGGGCTTCCTTGATGATCCTCGACGCACTCGACGAGATTACCCGCGACGGTGCTCAGCTTGGATTCCTCCCAGAGCCAGTTCCCAAAGGTTCAGTTGTAATCGCCACGACTCGGCCCAACCTGGGCTTGGATTTGTGGCTGAAGCTGAATCGGTCAAATGTGGAAGTACTGAGCCTTGATAACCTGACGCGCGATGAAACTCCGCTTCTGACGCGCGTCAAAGACTCGCCTCAAGGGCGTGGGAAGCAGTTCAATGACGAGGCTCACAAACGCAGCAATGGATGGGCATACGTACTCGCGGCTATTGGGCGGGAGGTTGAGCGAGCCAACGGCTCCTTTGACTCGGTTTCACTCAGTGGATTGGCCGATAACCTGCTTGAGCGGCAAATAAGTGAGTGGACGCGATCAGATTCTGGTGGCTTACTCCATTTGTCCTTGGTTCTGTTGGCCGTGTTTGAACCCTGCAGTCCTCTCTCTGTTGACGAGATTCAGGGTTATCTGATCCAGCAGTCCGGCACAAGGTTGACGCGGGCTGAAACCGTCGAGCTACTACGGAGGGTTGGCCCTCAGGTGGAGGGGCTAAGCTCCGGCCGCGTGAAGCTGGCGCAATCCATCTTTGCTCAACACGTTCGATCCCCCCACCTCAGCCCCCGCGACTTGGATAATGCACTAGCCTCGATTGCCAAATGGCTCGGGAATGACTCGGCTGTCAGCTCAGACACAATCGCCGCATTCGTTACAGCACCTCGGGTGATGGGCGAAGCCCCGATGCCATCGCACGTAACCCAGACGATCGCGAACGCCCTGAAGTCGCGCGAGGCGGCCAAGCCCCTACGCGACATCGGCCTGGGTGCTCTCAAGAAACAGAATGGAGTGGAGGTCGGCCTCGCCTTCCTAAAGTTGGCAGCCGACCTCAACGAGCCTCGAGCCCTTCGAGAGCTGGGTGCGCGATATATTGACGGCCGTTCCGTTTCTGCTGACCCCGAGGCGGGCATCCGTTACCTTTCGAGATCGGCGGAAGCCGGTGACGTCTCGGCAACCCTCATTCTGGCCGACCGATTATTGGGCGGCCAAGGCCTTCCAGCAGACACCGTTAACGGAGAGCGATGGCTTAGACGTGCTGCTGCGACTGGCGACGCAAGAGCGATGTCCCTTCTGGGAACTCGCCTGTTGTTTGGAGATCGTCTATTGCCAGACAGACCGGCTGGCCTCAGCTTGCTTTGCGACAGTGCTGCGAAGGATGAATCATTCACGGTCATTCTAGCGAGTGTCTTGTTTGATGGACCCATCGCATCTCGCGACTCCGATCGGGCGGTCAGCCTGCTTCGCGGTGCGGCGAAGCGAGGTAACGGGCTTGCGGCGTGTCAACTCGCAGAGCGACTCCTTGATGGCAATGGTGTCGAGTTGGATGAGTCAGAAGGGCGCCGGATACTGGTGGATACGGCCGAAGCAGGCGACGTTCGAGCGATGTGCATTCTGGGATCGAGGCTGATCACCGGGCAGGGTATCGCCGCGGACGGCGCCGCTGGCGAGAGTTGGCTCCGCCGCGCAATTGATGAAGGAAGCGGCTTGGCGTCCGTCATTTTTGCCCATCATTGCTTGCCTGGCGGCCATTTGGCCCCGAATGAATCCCAGGCGATCGAGATCCTTAGAAAAGCCTCGGATCATGGACATCAGCGCGCCAAACGCGATTTGGGCAGAAGATTCTTAGAAGGGAACGGGCTGGCGAAGAATCGCTCCGAAGGAATCCGACTACTCGAAGAGTTGATCGCCGACGGCGACGTTGTCGCCATGACGGTACTAGGGGAATGGCTTTCACATCAGCCGTCTGAAGAAGATCGCGATATCGGCACACAACATCTTCGCGAGGCCGCGCGCTTGGGTGGCGACTCGGCGAGGAGAATTCTGATTATTCATCTGCTGAACCACGAGGAGACTAGCTCCGAAGGAGAAGCGATGCTCCGAAGCGAAGCAGCAGCCTTCAACCAACATAGACTTCGGGAACTTGGTGAGAGACTCGTGGCTGGGAATGGGGTAGCCGACAATCCCGGCGAAGGCGAGGTATTGCTTCGGACGGGCGCGAACCAGGGGTTTGTTGAGCCGATGATCGCTCTGGCCAAGCTCATCGACTTTGGCGAGATTCCGGAGGCCAGAGCAAATGAAGCGATCGACTGGCTACGAGTGGCCGCGGATCTTGGGGATTCGGAGGCACGCATTCTGTTGGCCGAACGCCTGCTTGACGGCGAATCGTCCGAGTTCAGAATGGAAGGACATGCACTCTTGCTCGACTTGGCCAGTCGTGGCGATTCCAGGGCGATAGTTGAGTTGGCCGATCGCCTTTTCGACGGCCGAGGAATAGCCTCAGACAAGATCCGCGCAAGGGAGCAGCTCGAACGCGCTGTAGCGCGCGGAATACCGGCGGCGATGCGAGATTTGGCGAGGCGCCTGCTTGACGGGGACGGTGTTGCCAAAGCCAGCGACGAAGGTCTGAGGCTGCTGAGTCTCTTGGCAGAGCGCGGCGACCGGAATGCGAAGAATGAACTAGGGCGCCGATTGATCACTGGAGATGGTGTGCCGCGCGATCGTGATGCTGGCCTCCACGTGCTCAGATCGGCGGCCGAAGCCGGCAATCTCGGCGCTTCGACCTTGTTGGGGAAACTGCTAATAGCGGGCAAAGAGATCAGCAAGGATACGGCGACCGGAGAAGCCATGTTGAGACGCGCGGCTGAAGCCGGGTATGGTCCTGCGATGCGGTTACTCGGTGCTCTACTGATTGATGGCCTCGAGATGGCTCAAGATGTTGACGCTGGTAAAGGGTTCCTATTGCGGGCCTGTCGATCTGGAGACACTCGAGCGATGGTCGATCTCGGAACCAGGTTATTGGCCGCACGCCCCCTGACTTCTGAGCCTGGGGTGGGCGAATTTTGGCTGCGCAAAAGTGCGCGGCGCGGCGACCATGATGCGATGGTAGACCTCGGAACGCGATTGATTGAGGGCGACGGAGTGGCAGCGAACGAGTCGGAGGGAAAGGAGTGGCTGCGGCGGGCCAGTGGTAACAACCCTCAGAAACTCAGTAGCTTGGGTGTTCAACTGTTCGAGCGTGGTCAGACGAACGTGGCGATAGATGCTTTTCTTCGGGCTTTTGAGCAAGGTTCAACGGACGCCGGCAATAACATCGCCTACATGTTGCGACGCGGTGAGATTCAACAACGGGAACTGAACCTCCAGCCTGTGGCCCACTATCTCGAGGGTGGTCTCAAGGCAAGCGAGCCGTTTAATCGCATCAATCTGGCTCTTTGCTTGGCCCAGGGCTTTCAACATGAAATAGATTGGCTGCGCGCGGATGAGGTCGTAGAAAGCTTGGGCGACTCAGCGAGCAGATTGGTGGACTGGTGGCATTCGTTGGCGACGCGCGGAGATTCAGAGGGCGACTTGGTTCTTGGCTGGCTGGGGCGGCACGGCCTCATCGTGGATCCCGAAGGGCTGTCGTTCTCGGATCGCCTCGTCCGCGCAAGAAGCGGTGGATGGGTTGTGCCGGACTGGATGTTCACGGAACTCTCGGCCGGGCCGCCTTCCTGAAAAGAATGCTGCCTGCTAATCAGGAACTCACGAAGCGGTGACTTAACGGTCGCGACGAAGGACCAATCCCTGGCAGGACTGCAAGTTCTGAAGTCCCCGGCCGAGAGCTTAGCCGTCGCCAGGCGGCGCCCGAAGTGTCAGGAGAGGCGGCGGCGTGCGTCCATACCCTGGGTTCAAGATTTGCCAGGAGACCATATGGCCACGACAACTGCAGGTATTTCGCCTATCCAACCGCTTTTGCACGAGGCGGGGTTTGAGGTAATGGAGAGCGCTACGCTTCCGGGTAGGACTGCCTCCTACGCGCCGATTCCCGACGCTTTGGATTCTCGCGTTGTGGCCTCGCTGAAGGCGGCTTTCCCGATTGGCCTGTACTCACACCAGGCTCAGGCTCTACAAGCCGTTGCCGGCAGGAAGGACATCTGCCTGGCGACGGCGACGGCGTCTGGCAAGAGTCTGGTGTTCATGGCAGCCAGCCTCGACCTGTTGCTCAAGAACCCCTTCGCGAAGGTCGTCGCACTCTATCCGGCTAAGGCGCTGATTCAGGATCAGCTCGAAAAATGGCATCGTGTCCTCGACCCATTTGGAATTGGCCTTGGCTTCATCGATGGCAGCGTCCCCGTGGCGCAGCGTGCCCAGATTCTGGCCTCGTCTCGTGTGGTACTGCTGACGCCAGACGTCACGCACGCATGGTTGATGAACCACGCGAACGACCGAGCGATCCGCCCGTTCCTGCGAAGCGTCCGTCTGCTGATCCTCGATGAAGCGCATGTCTACGACGGCGTGTTTGGGACGAATATGGCCTACTTCCTTCGGCGTTTCGCCGCGGTGACCGCGCCATTCCAACTGATCGCCAGCACCGCCACCATTGGCAACCCCGCCGGGTTTCTCGAACAGTTGACAGGTCGGCAGGTGTCGGTCCTCGGTCCTGACCAAGACGGCAGCTCGAGCCCGGAGAAGACCATCGTCCGCGTGCGCGCACCGCACAAGAAGTCCTTTGAGTGCATGGTCGAGCTCCTGGTTGGACTCTCACGTCTTGATGGAAGCCGCTTCCTGGCATTCGGCGACTCGCGGAAGATGGTCGAACGTGTCGTCGCGGCCACGCTTCGAGCGCGAAACACGCAGCCGGAAGACGATGCGGGTGGAGAGGTAGAAGAAGCTGACGCGGACACGCCCGAGGCGTTAGGAAGGATTCTTCCCTACCGCGCCGGCTACGAGGCGGTGGACCGACGGCAGATCCAGCGTTCCCTTTCCGACGGCGCCCTGGCGGGGCTTGTTTCCACCAGCGCCCTCGAGATGGGTATCGACATCGGCGAGATCGACACGGTGGTCCTGTTGAACACCCCCCCGTCGGTCAAGTCGTTCCGCCAGCGACTGGGACGAGCCGGCCGGCGCCGTGCGGCGGTGTGCATCGTTCTGGACGATGAAGGGACGATGGGAAGCCTCACGGACTATCTGGCTCGCACGGTCGAGCCGAGCTGGCTGTATCTCGACAATCGCTACATTCAATACGCGAATGCTCTCTGTGCGGCAGCCGAGATGTCGGCCAGCGGGAAGGCGCCTTCTACGGAGCCGTCTTTCGCGTCGCTGCCGCCTTCATTCGTGCAGTTGGTCGAGAACGAGCTGAATCCCACCGACGTCGTTGCCAGTGACCTGTACCCGCTCAAGCAGCGAGGGCAGGGCGGCGCTCATCGCGAGTTCCCGTTGCGCTCGGCAACCGAGCAGGATTTCAGGGTTACAGATGTCCGTGGCAATCCGCTGGGAACGCTCTCCATGTCCCAGGCGCTGAGGGAGGCATATCCGGGTGCTGTCCACTACTACATGGCGCGCCCGTACCGGGTGATTGGCTTCGTCTATCGAACGGGCGAGATCAAGGTGATGCGCTGCCGTCACTGGACGACGCGCCCTCAGACCCAGACCGTCGTCTTTCCGCGCTTCCAGGGCGGGATCTTGAATCTTCAGAAGTCCGACACCGGCTTTGTCGCCGAAGTCGAACTCCAGGTCAGCGAGCGGGTCGTGGGCTTCGTGGAGCAGCGCGGCAGCACTAAGACCGAGCACGTCTACGGGCCTGGGTCTGAGCACTACCAAAAACCGATTGGCCGATTCTTTCAGACGACGGGTGTCTGTTGGTACTTCCCCGATCGATTCGCGGTGTCGGAGGCCATGGCCGCACGGGTGCTGGAAGCCCTCTGCGTGGAATGCGGCATCCAGTGCCGCGATCTGGGGATTGGCGTGTTTCGCACCAACACCAACCCCGCGCTGCCCGACGCCACAGGAGGGATCTGCATCTACGATGCGACCAACGGTAGCCTCCGGTTGACGCAGATCTTGGCTGAGCGGTTTTCTGGGGTCCTTGACCGGGCGGTCTCGATTGCTGAGGAACGGCAGGAGAGTGACGCCGTTCTTGCCGAATTGCGCTCGTTCGGCTGGATGCTGGGCACGCTGACCGCCGAAGCGCCGGCGGCCTCGAGCGTGCTGCCGCAATCAAATAGCGACTGGGTAACGGTGATTGCATCGGGCCAGCGCGCGATCTACGCCAGCCAGGATGGCCCGATCGAAGTCACGGTTGCCGGTTATCGCTATACGCCTCAGGGCCTGCTTTACGAACTCGTGTCGCCGCGGCCGGGCAGCCGTTGGCTCGTGGCCGCAGACGCGGTTTCGTCGCTCAACGGCGACAGCCTGTTGACCCAGTACAACGTCATGACCGGCGAGTCGAAGGTGGAGACAAACGCTGCGGCGGCATGACATTATGGCGCGCGATGCCGATTAGGCTAACTTTGCAGCGTACGCGGGCATCTTCTTTTCGAGATTGGACAGGACTTCCTAATGGCACTCTCACTCAATAAAGCCAAGCTCGACAACCTTGCTTCCGATATCTGGAAATCCGCCGAGCGCCTGCGCGGGAAGTTCAAGTCCTACGAGTACCAGAGCGTCATTCTGCCGATCATCGTCATTCGCCGCCTGGAGTGTGTGCTGATCGATTGGCGAGAGAAGAAGGCGGTCGAGGTGCTGAAGAACCGGCCCAAGCTCACCGCGAAGGAACTCGCCAAGCTGGTCAAGGAACTGGAGCTGAATCCCAAGCAAAGCCCATTCTCCAACGCCACCAACTGGACGCTTCGATCGGTCTATGAGGAAGACCACGCGTTGTTGGAGGAGAACTTCCGCGCCTACATCAACGGCTTCTCGAAGAACGTTGACGACATCATCGAACACTTCAACTATCGCGCCACCATCGGCCTGATGGTGAAGCATAACCGGCTGGCCCCGATCCTAAACCAATACAAGGAACTCGCGCTGGGGCCCGAACAGCTCTCCGGGCTCGAGATGGGCTACATCTATGAGGAGCTGCTGCGGCGCTTCTCGGAACAGAGTGGCGACGAGGCCGGGGAGCACTTTACGCCGCGCGAGGTCGTGCGCCTGATGGTCGAGTTGCTCGATATCCCTATCCCTGACAAGCACCTCTCCATCTACGATCCCGCCAGCGGCACGGGCGGCATGTTGTCTGTGGCGAAGGAGCACCTGCTGGAGCGAGCCGACACGCCGGAAGAGAAAGCACGCGTGGAGAAATATGTAACCGTGCACGGCCAGGAGCTTTCCCCCACCAACTACGCCGTCTGTCAGGCCGACCTGCTCATCAAGAACGACCGGCAGGCCACCGTCCACCTCGGCAACTCGCTCATCCCGCATGAGAAGAATAGCAAGGAGCCCGGCGACCAGTGGCCGGAGGGGAAATGGCGCTTCAATCGGATGCTGAGCAATCCGCCCTTCGGCGTCACCTGGGGTGGCAAGGATGGCTACGAAAAGGAAGCGCGGAAGCTGGAGAAGACCCGCTACCGGGCCGGGATGCCGCGAGGGAACGACGGCTCATTGCTCTTTCTGGAAACCATGCTGGCCAAGATGGCCACGCCCGAGGAAGGTGGCAGCCGCATTGCCATCATCTTCAATGGGTCGACTCTCTCCAATGGCGACTGCGGCTCGGGCGAGAGCGAAATCCGCCGCTGGATTCTGGAGAACGACTGGCTGGATGCCATCGTCATGCTTCCCGACCAGCTCTTCTACAACACTGGCATCTTCACTTACATCTGGCTGCTGCGAAATGACAAGCCCGCCAGCCATCGCGGGCGCGTGATGCTCATCGACGCCCGCCAGCAATTCGAAAAGGAACCGAAATCCTTTGGCAATAAACGCCACCGCATCACCGACACTCACCGCGCGTGGATCGAGGAGCGTTACACCAAAGGCTGGGCCAAGGCCTACGCCGATGAGCAGGTCAAACTCTTCCCGCGCGAAGACTTCGCCTACCACAAGGTCAGCGTCGTCTTCTGGCAGACGGATGAGCACGACAAGCCCGCGACCATCACCGAACCTTACGAGAAGGCCTTCACCGCCGCGAACGTGAAGAAGGAGCAGGACTTCCACGAGAGCGACCTCACCTTCCGCGTGCGGGTGAAGATGAAGGGCCAGGAGAACACCGTCGAGTTCACCGTCAAGGCAAAAGACAACGCCGCCAAGAAGTTCAAGGAGGCGCTGGCTGAGGCGGACGAAACGCTTTCCGTGGAGTGGACACACCGGCACTACGTGGCCGACGACGAATTCATCCCGCACGGCGACGACATCGCTGCCTTCCTGAAACGTGAAATTGCAAAGCCGATCATCCGCTGGGCCGACAGCCCGCAACTCGGCTACGAAATCCTGCCAACCAAATACTTCTACCGCTACCAGCCGCCAACGCCGGTGAAGGACCTGCTGGCGGAGTTCTGGAGGCTGGAGAAGGACGCGGAGAAGATGCTGGGGCGCCTCGAAATTCGGAAATCTTAACCATGGCCGCACCGCTCACCACGAAAGGTAAAAAGACCATTCCAACGCCTTGGCAGGAGAGGATTCTGAAGCGCGACTTTGAGGTCGTCCTCGGAAAGATGCTTCAGCCGGATCAAGACAATGAACTGGAAACGGAAGAGCCCTATCTCCGGTCTGCGAACGTCCAGTGGGAGGGCGTCGATGTCTCTGACATCAAAATGATGTGGTTCTCGGCACGGGAAAAGAAGGAACTGCTCCTGCGTGCAGGCGACTTGGTTGTCAATGAGGGTGGCGATGTCGGGCGTTGTGCAACTTGGACCGCAGGACTTGATGCGTGTTATTTCCAAAATTCAGTCAATCGGGTGCGCCCGCGTCAGAAAGCATCGACCCGCTTCCTCTACTACTGGCTCTACAACGTAAAACACGCTGGATTCATTGATGCGGTCGTGAGTCGCACAACCATCGCCCACCTTACAGCCGAAAAACTTGAAGCAATGCCTTGGCCTGATGCACCGCCTACCGACCAACAGCGGATCGCGGCGTATCTGGATGCGAGTTGCGCGTCAATTGACGCGGCGGTGGCCGCCAAACGTAAACAACTCGGAACACTTGATCAGGTCCGCAAATCCGCCGCACATCAAGTCTTGTCAGAGGGCCTCCGTCCTGGACTCCCACTCAAAGACTCCGGTATCGAATCCATTGGCGCCATTCCCGCGCATTGGGACGTGAAGCAGATACGCTTTGCCTGTGAGGTCAACTATGGCATCACGCTACAACTTGAGAAGGGCCAGTCTGCTGGTGATGGTGTACGCATTCTGACCGTCAGCAATCTGACGATCGACGGAAATCTCAACCTCGAACATGAGTACTACATTGACCCGGCTGAACTGACGAAAGCCGACTACCTGCGCCGAGGTGACCTGCTTTTTAACTGGCGGAATGGCAGTCAATATCACGTCGGCAAGACGGCGTATTTCGATTTGGAAGGCGAGGTTGCCCACGTCTCGTTCCTGCTTCGCATCCGCTGCGGTCGGCACATGGATCCTTTCTTCCTACGCAGCTATTTGGGAATATTGAAGGACGCAGGGTTTTTCTCCGGCGCGAAGGACAAAGTTAATAAAACATTCAACTCGTCAGAGTTGAAGCGCTTGCGAGTGGTTATACCGCCGCGGGACGAGCAAACAGAGGTATGCGCGGAAATCGAGCGACGCACCAAGGAATGCAACGATGTGAAAGCAGCTATCGAAGGCCAAATCGCAACCCTCACCGCTTACCGCAAGTCGCTGATTCACGAATGCGTCACCGGCCAGCGGCGAATCGCCGAGGCCGATATCACTCGCGTCAAAGCACATGGTTAAGATGATTGAACCGCCGGAGCTGACCTTTCAGAAGCACATCGCTGGTTACCTTGTCCGCGAGCACAAGTATGCAGTGCTTGAGCAGTCCGACATCACCGACACCGACCACTGCATTGCCGAGGACCAGCTCTGGGCTTTCCTTAAGGCCAGCCAGGCCGACACGCTCAAAAAGCTGATGGACGATTACGGCACGGATGCGCGGGAGGAAGTCTTCAAGTCGCTGCGCAAGGAACTGGAGCACACGCCGCTCTGGATGCTGTTCCGGCAGGGGCTCAAGGTGCGCGGGCTGGAGTTCCGCCTCTTCTATCCGAAGCCACGGTCCGCCGCGAGCGCTGCCGTCGCCAAATATGCCGAGAACCGCATCACCTTCCGCCCGCACTTCTACTTCGGCGACGTGAATCACGAGATTGATTTTGTCCTCTACCTCAACGGTCTGCCCATCGTCGTGTTGGAATTGAAGCACGAGGCCAATCAGAATGTCGAGCACGCCGTAGCGCAATTCGTAGCCCGCGATCATACGCGCAAGATCTTCCAGCACCCCTTCCTCTACCTCGCCGCCGACACCAGTGACGCGAAGGCCGCGACCGACCCACGCAGGGAAGAGAATTTCCGTTGGCACAACATGGGTCTCACCAACACCCCGACAAATGCCGACGAGTATCCCGTGGAGTTTCTCTATCGGGAGGTGCTGTCGCAGGATCAATTGCTGGAGGCGCTGTCGTTCTTTCTAGTTCGCGTTCCTGAGCGGGCGGCAGAAGGTGACAAGCCGGAGCGTCCAGCTTCCACAATCTTCCCCAGGTACCACCAAAGCCGCCTGGTGCGGCACGTGGCGGAAGACATTACAGCCCACTTCGTAACCACCGGAAACATCGGGAAGAAGTATCTGGCCGACCATTCGGCCGGCAGCGGCAAGACGTTGTCCATCTGCTGGCTGGCCGATCGGCTCCACAGTCTCTACAAGCCCGGCACTAACGAGAAGCTGGTGGACATCACTTTCATTCTCACTGACCGTAAGTCGCTCGACACAAACATCCGTGAGGACATCGACAAGTTCACCCACCTCAAGGATGTGGTCGGAATTGCGAAAAAGGCCGACGACCTGCCGCGGTTTCTTAAGGAGCGGAAATCTATCATCGTTACGACGCAGCAGAAGCTCGCCTACGTCCTTGAGACATTGCAACAGAACCCAGAGTTGAAGAAACTGCGGGTGGCGTTTCTGATTGATGAAGCCCACCGCTCGCAGGAGGGCCAGATGGGTGCTGCCATCCGCCTGCCGTTCCGCAAAGAGGGCGAGCCGGACAATGAGGCACCCGAGGAGGATCTCGAAGAGCAGATCGCCAAGGTCATTCGCGAGCATGATCTGAATCAGCTGTTCGTCGCCTTTACCGCTACACCAGCACCGGCCACTGTGTCGATGTTCGGTACGCCCTTCGACAGCTACACCGAAGCGGAAGCGATCGAAGAGGGCTACATCGTGGACGTGGCGGCGAGCATCATCTCCTACAAGACGCTCTACAACCTGCATTGCTCGGTCGTTCCGAAGCCGGATGAGGAAAAGCTCTACCCCAAGGGGGTCGTCTCAAAAGCGCTACAGAACGTGGCGTTTCAGGATGACGGGCTGATCCAATACAAGGCCGAGGTCATGCTGCGCATCTTTGAGAAGGATGTTAAGCCCCTCATCGGCGGACGCGCCAAGGCGATGATCGTCACCTCTTCGCGCGTAGCCGGGCTGCGATACTTCAATATCATCAGAGAAAAGCTCAAAGAGCGCGGGGCCGACTACAAGGTGCTCTATGCCTTTTCGGATTTCGTCCATCCCGAGACGAACGCCGCCATCAGCGAATACTCCGTGAATGAGCTGCAGGCGGGGGAGTTGATTGAAGATCGCTTCGAGGGTGACGACTACCGATTGATCGTGGTCGCGAACAAGTTTCAGACAGGATTCGACCAGCCTCTACTTGCCGGCATGTTTCTCGACAAGCCGGTGCTCGACCGCAACGCGGTGCAGACGGTGTCACGGTTGAATCGCTGTCACCACGGCAAGAAAGATGTCGTGGTCGTGGACTTCACCAACAACGCCAAGCAAATCCTCAAGGCCTTCTCGAAGTATCGGAAAGGCACGCCGTTCAAGCCAGATGAGCCGGATCAAGAGACCTGTTCAAAGCTCCTCGCGGAGATTCTCGCCGTCGGCCTCTTCACCCAGAAAGACGCCGCTGATGTGGTGGCACTGCTCAAGACAGGGACGGATGCGCAGGTGCAGTTTCAGGTGAATGCCCTGCGGGCGAGGTTTCAGTCCAAGCTCACCGCTTGGGAGCACCGCAAGGCGTTCGCGTATCTGCTGGCCCGCTTCGTGAAGAGCTACCATTTCCTGACGTGCTTCTTCACTTACTCTGCGGACATTCGCGAATTCGCCACTTTCGCTGAATGGGTCGGCCCGCAGCTGATCAAGGCTGGGACCGTGTCCGAGCTGATGAAGCAGATTCGGGCAACCGTGGTCACCAAGGCCGCGGTTCAGTATGCGGGGGTGATGACCAGCGGCGGCCCGGTGAAGCTCCAGCCAGGCAAGGGCAGAGGAGGCGCAGGCCCGGTGCCAGCGAAAGTGTCCGTTCAGGACGTGATCGCGCAAATCCGGGCCAAATACGACATCACAGACGAGGAGGCGCTCTATATTAAGCAAGTAACCGAGGAGAAGATCGCCGATCCAGCTATCCGTACGACAGTCCGGGCCCATCGTGACGACCGCATCTATCTTGATGGGCCGTATCGCGGCCAGGTGAACGGGGACATCCAGACGACCTACGACGCACGAGGTCGCTACGATGAGCTCGCCGATCCGAAATACACAGACACAGGCGGCATCTTCGACATCATGGCCGTCACTGTTATCCAAACCCATCTATCCTCACCGGCGTGAGTCCATGAGCAAGACGATCCAGCAGACTCCGGAGGCTGACCGGCCGCGAGAGAAGCTGCTCGCGAAGGGCGCGGCGGCCTTGAGCGATAGGGAGTTGCTGGCGGTCCTGCTCGGAAAGGGCACAGCCCGAATGGACGTCATGACCCTTGCAGGGAAGCTGGCCCGGCTCATGGACGAGAAGGGTCTGCAGGTAGTGGCCACCGACCTGGTGTCGTTCGAGGGAGTTGGCGATGCGAAGGCCGCCCTCATTCTCGCGGCCATCGAGTTCGCCCGTCGCCGGATCAAGCCCGAGGGCGCCAAGATCGTGGCCCCGGCTGACCTTCTCCCCCACATTCGACACTACGCCGATCGGAAGCAGGAGCACTTTCTGTGCGCCAGCCTCAACGGCGCAAACGAGGTTCTGAATATCCGAGTCATCTCGATAGGCCTGATTGACCGAACCCCGGTCCATCCTCGAGAGGTCTTCGCAGATGCACTAGCCGATCGGGCGTCGGCCGTGATCGTTGCCCACAATCATCCCAGCGGCGGCGTTGAACCATCGCCGAACGATGTAGCCATTACGGTTCAACTCAAGGCAGCGGGTGGCATCATCGGGATTGAGCTGCTCGACCACATTGTTTTCGACAAGACTGGTTACTACAGTTTCCTTGAAGCCGGACGGCTGTAGAGCCCACACCGACCGAGGCCGAAAGATTCACAGTCCTGCACCCCCTGGCGCCGTGTGCTGACGACTGTGGTTGCCGCCTGATACAGGCAGCCATAGACTCAGCTGATGAGCGAAGGCCTCCAGCTCGCCGAGCACTCAATTCAGGTCGGCGACAGCGAGATTCTGATCACCAACCGGTCCTTGTCGGAACTCGGCATCCCTGTCGATGTTCTGGTCAGTTCTGACGACAATTACCTCAGTCATGGCGGCGGCGTCTCGCTGGCTCTCTGGCAAGGCGCCGGTGAGTCCGAGATTGCCGCCAGTGTGGCGGCGCAAAGCGACAAATGGGCGCTAGGCGATGTGGTGGTCACGGTGGCTGGTCGCCTACAGGCCAAAGCGATCTTCCACGCCGTAACCGTCGACTTTGATAGCAACCGTCGTTTGACGCAACCCCAGCTGAGCGAGCTCTACACGCGAGTGTTCGAGCTATCGGAGCAGCATGGGCACACTGCAGTAGGTCTCCCCTTGGTCGCGTCTGGTGCCGGTCGAATTACGCCGCAGGTTTCTGCCTCACTTCTGGCTCGCGCGATCCAGGACTCAATTGCTGGTCCTTCAGCCTTGTCTCGGATCATCGTCTCGGCTCCTGCTCCAAATTTCTCGATCGCGTGCGACGCCATCGGGCCCTTGGTCAGCCTGGACACTTCGTTTGCGCAGATTCGCTCCTCCGCCAACCGGATGCTGACAAGCGGCATGAGTCTGCCGGCCTGGCTGGTCACCTCGCTGCAGTCACTGCTGGAGATCGGGACCGCCTCCCATTGGCCATCGGTGGTTGCCCATCTGCTGGACCAAGCGCACGTCACGATGAATCCTGGCGATCTTCCACCTGAGCTTTGGTCGCGGGCGAGTATGGTCCGGAACCGACTCGCACATGGCAGCCGCCAGCCCAGATGGACCGCCGAAGTGACAGGAGCCCTTCTCTCCGTCCTTCAGTGCCTTGAGCGGTCATTACCGCCAGATCAAGGAAGGGCAGACGACGACGTGCCAACGGCCAGCAGCCTCGCGCGGCTCGCAGTCGAGATGGGAGGCCTGCACAAGAAGTTCATCCATCCCGCACGCGGCCCGCTGTTCGACCTGCAAGGCCCTAGCGATGGCGCCAGCGTCAAACGTCCGCCCGAGCCCGTGGTCGCGGCTCGACCTGCTGAGGAAGTCGTTGCCGTGCCGGAAGGATCGCATGTCCGAAGGCTGCATCGACTGCTACTCGATCAGCTGGCCAAGCACGACGAACTGAAGTCGAGGATCGACCGACTCCTGCTAAAAAGGGGCTACCAGGGCGAGTTCGAGCTCCGGCTCCTCGAGCATTGCATTCGGATTGACGAACCGGCCGACCTTCTGAGTGGAACGTTCGACCTTCCGACGCTGCACGTTATCTATGAACAGGTTGTCGGCCAGTCCTCCGATGACGCGGCTGACTCCGCCGAACTTGTCCGTGAGATCCTTTCAGCTGTCGGCTTCCCTTCGGCCACCGCGTGCCATGGCCCGAAGCAGGTGCGTGAGATTATCGACCGCTCCGAACAGCTTGTGCGCGTCAAGGGCCTGTCGGCAGCGTCGAGCGTGGTTCACGATGTGGCGAGACAGCTGGAGTACCTTTGCCATGTACTACTTAGATTCATTTGCCGAGCGGCGTTTTCCGAAGCACCTGAGATCTACCTAAGGAGTCGCGGCAGCATCTCGAAACCAGGCGATCTTGTGAAGTCTGGTCTCGGTCCTTTGTTGATCTACTGCGAGCAGGTCATCGATGACCTCAGAACGACGGAGGCGCCCCAAGCTCTCGTGCTGCAGCGCGACCTGGGCGAGACATCCCTTCCTAAGGGGAAAGACGCGCTCACCGGCGTTCGCAACTCGTTCTCGCACTTCAAACCTGGGGCCCCGGTTGCGTCAGAGGCCGATGCCTTGGGGTTCCTGCACCACGCGCGGCAACTCCTGGTCGCCTTGGCCAGGCCGGAAGGTCGCCTGCTCCCATTTGTCGTGACGATCCAGTCCCTTGAGATCGACCGCTGGGGCCGCCGCACCGTGCGCGCGTTGAACGACGAAGGCATGGACGAAACGCTGTTCACTGACGAGCCCGTTCGCCCCGGTGAAACCTACCTCATGTATCCGCTCTCGAACCCCTTGCGAGTCGATCCCATTCTGGTTCCTGCCGGCGATGTGATCTGGAAAGACTAGCGAGATGGCGCGCGAACTGGACTGAGCCGTACAATGTCCTCCCAACTCTACGGGCCGGAATATTTCGCAGCGTTTCGGTCCCGGCTCGATCAGATCCCCCTTCAGGCACTTGTTCTGTTCTCTCCAACCGACGAGTCGATGATGGCGGCCATTCGGAACGACGCCGACCGAATCCAGGCCGTCACAAGCGAGAGCGTGGTGGTGTTTGTGCCTCTGGACATGGCTGCGGCATGGGCGGACGCCCAGGGGACGAAGCAGAAGAGGCACGAACCGCTTTCAGTCGGTTCGTGGGCCTTGCTCGAGCAGTTCGTGGGGATTGGCGGCGCTCGATGGGACGAGCTTCCGGTGGTGGTCGTGGGACGTTCGGCATTCACCGGCCCTCGCTTGGTCGTGCCGACATCTCCGACGACGGTAGTCGCCCAGTTGGAGGTCGCTGCTAACGTTGCGATGAAGTTCGGTGAGGGAGCGGGGCTTCGACCGTTCAGTCTCGCACTTAGAGAGGTGTCCCCGGACCAACGGTTCACGCCGCGGCCCGTCAGGTCAAAGAACTCGCCTGAGGTGCTTGACGAGTTACTTGCCTCACTCCTCGGAGTGGTTTCGTATGGGGAGGAAACCCAATTCGAGAGTCGTGCATTTGCCGCATCGAAACTGGACGTGGTGCAGATTCAGGACGAGCGCCGGCTTCAAAGCGCAAGGGCCGCCGTTCATGCGCTGGCCGATCCACCCGAACTACCCGAGCCAGTCACAGCGATCTGGCCGGAACTGGACAACGAGAGCCGCGCCTTCCTGTCGACCGTCATCGTCGTCACCGACGCTCTCGCGTCGGCGAACCTCGAGGTTGACTACGCAGCGGCCGGTCTGCCGCTGTGCAAACTCTTTGAGCGGCAACTGAACCTGGCACCGGTGCAAGTAGCCAGGCGGAACCGCGGAGTGCCGCTGCCCGCCAGGTACGGCCTGTTCGACCCAGACCTGATGGCCGGCAGCGGCGTGGTGGACACCTCGCGTGCACTCGGACAACCACAGCACGTCAATATCAACGAGCTTGATTCCCGGAGCCCCATGGCGGCCCACCAGTTCCTCACGCTTGGCCAGTCACAGCACCTATTGCGCGTAATGGGGCTCGACTGTGACCTGGGGGCCGGCCTCGATCCTGAGCTGGTCGCCGACTTGAGGGCGACAACCCGTCAAGTGGGCGCGATCCGAAACCATTTTGGCGCACATGTGGCGGCCATGCCGGCAGACGCCTTTGTGACCCTTCGTGCTCTCGTGCTTGAATCAGGGTCGCTCGTGTATCTCGCCAAACTCGCGGCGGCGCTGCGAGCCTAGGTCCGTTCGCTCTTGGCACTGGTGTCAGGAAACTGCCTGACGAGCGTCTTTACCTTATGAACGCGCCACTCACTCCAGTACATGTTGCGTTGTTTGACGCGGTGGCGGGTGCCCTACGTGAATCGGGGGCCTCGCAGGCAGAAGCAACCGACGCCCTGGTGGACGTCGCATGTTGGCTTGCCGGGGTAACGACCGCCGGTACGCCGGAAGGCCGCCACGGTTTGGCGCACACAATCGCGATCCGAGCGTTCAACGCCGCCCAACGGCCGGCCTTCAGAGAGGTCTGACGCGCCCAGCCTTGGACAAATTCGGACTGGTAACTCAAGTGTTCTTCGACAATGCTGTTGTCCGAGAATGCCAGAGCGAACTGCCCTGGACTCAGCCTCATGGACGGAGCCTAGCGCGAATGCCACTGTTCTCGATTGCGAAGACGACTCTCCAGGCGGTTCCGCAGCGTCCCTTTACGTCCGAGAAGGTGCTGCAGCGGCTGATTGAATCGAACTTAGACGCCGTATTCAAGTGTCGGCTAGTCGCGACCGAGTTTTCGACTGGCTCACAGCACGCGGGTCGCATCGATACCCTCGCCCTGTCGGAGGACGATAACCCCGTCATCATCGAATACAAGGTCACGGAGGCTTCTGACCTGGTCAACCAAAGCCTCTTCTATCTCGCCTGGATTCACGATCACAGAGGCGACTTCCAGGTTGCCGCCCAAAAGGCATTGGGCGACAAGATCAAGGTCGATTGGTCAACAGTTAGAGTCATTTGTATAGCGCCGAACTTCCGGAAGTACGACCTGCACGCGGTTCGGATGATGGGCGCGGGCCTCGAACTGTGGACCTACCGCGCCTTCGCTAACGATGTTGTCTATCTGGAAGAAGTCTTCCGCAAGTCAGACGCCGGAATCGGTGCGCCATTGGCCGGGAAGAACCCAGTTATGGTGGAGGCGGGCAGGAAGTCGGCTGCAGCCCGTGCGATTGGTGTCTACACGTTTGACGAACACCTTGAAGGTAAGCCCGAGGCAATTCGCGAACTGGCGCTCGCCGTCAACGAGTTCACGACCGGCCTCGACTCGTCGATCGACGTCGCTCCGAAGAAGCTCTACGTCAGCTACAAGACATCACAGAACATCCTGTGTATGGAAGTGAAGCACAAGAAACTCCTCTTGTATCTGAAGCTCGACCCGAAGAAGTTCCCAGGCCCAAAGGGAATCAGTCGAGACGTCTCATCGATCGGGCACTTTGGAACCGGCGACTTGGAGATCACCGTATCCGATTCGGCTGAAGTCGAGTTGGCAAAGCCGTTGATCAGGAAGGCCTACGAAGAGGTGGGCGGCTGAGTACCCAGACGAAGATTCGACCTGGTTCCGCAGGTGCAACCGCCCTCCTTCCTCAGTGGACCAAACGTGTGGTCACGGATGCAGGCGGTCGAGACCCTCTCGGCCTATCGCGTGTTGCCCACATGCTGTCTGGCCGCATGCTGCCGGCAATTACCACCCAGACAGACCGCGCGCGCTACTACTCTCTCTATTGTTGGATCCTTCGCCATATCCACGAACAGGATCAGCCACGTAGCGGTGACGCGTTTGTGAAGGCTTTTCAGCGCCGTGACGCAGCCGTGGCAATCGCAACACTACTTGGAGCCGATGGCACCCATCCTGTCGGCGTTCGAGCTGTCGAAGTGCGGGTCGCGCGAGCGAAGGCAAGCGGTCAGATCTCAACCGACTTCGCGGTCCTGCCTTCGAATCGGCTGGGTGCTTTTGGTCAGTACTACTCTGGTTGCCTGTACGAACTTGGGCTGACGCAGCGACTCGAAGATGGGCTTGACAGACTTACACCCGGCATGGCCGAGGACCTGGCTCGGGTATTCCAGGACGCCGTCTCTGAGGCCCCGTACTTGCGCCAAAAGGGATTCGAAGAAGCGACGGTTCCCTTGAACATGCTAAAGCGCTCCAGTGAGCGATTGGGTCTGGATGGCCTCAGTCGACCCTTTGCCTCACAGGAACGTCGGCTCCTGATCAACCTCTTCTTCGGTTTGAACGTCCCCACCCCAAGCGAATCGACTATCCGACGGCGCGGTTCCCTGGCGAGAGTGCTCCAGACTGTTTCCGATTACATGCAGGCAGACATTCCGGTGTTGGAGGCCACTCTCTCCGATCAGCTTCTCTTCGGCCCGTCCTATTTTGGGGTGCTTGTCGATTCAAGAGATCGTCCCAAGAATTTCGTGAGCCAAGCTAAATTGCAGAGGCCAACGCATTTCTGGCGGCAGTTCTGCCTGCAGCAGTTCCTGACGCAGGCACTTGAAGGGGTGCTTCAGGCAGTGATCGATGCTATTGCTGGCCATCCTGGCGGAGCAACCCTGGACGAGGTGTTAGACGAACTGACCGATTCGAGATTTGCCCAATACTTGCATAGCGCCGTTGGACGCCGGTGTGCCACTCCCAAGGCTCTCATGGCTGCCCTTCAGATCGGCCGCCAACCGGACGAAGCCGCGTGCGTCAAACTTCGCTCTGCTTACCCCTACAACAACGTACTCAGCGAATGGTTCTGCCACGAAGATGCAGGGTCACCACCGGAACTAGTGGCCCGTTCTTGCGTCGTTCTCGCCATTCTGTATGGCAAATGGCGAGGCATTCAGACTGACGTCAGCTACTTGGCGGTTGCCCAGGAATCAGGCAACGAGCTGTCGAGTCCTAACGTGTTACCACTGTTGGATAGTTGGTTCGATGGAGCGATGGACTGGCGCACGGCCCTGAGAATCGCTTGTGTGTTGGTCATTAAGCAGCACGACCAAGTCATGTACGGCAAGGGCCGACTCGAAAGTTGTTGGCTGCGTCACGAGGAGGGCCGGTACTACCGAGAGCAGGACTGCACACCTTACTTTCGCGAGTCTAGGCACAAACAGGCCGTCAGCATTCTCGCCGACCTTGGGCTGCTCCGTTGGGTCGGCACCAAGGGCAAGCCCAGCCTCGTTGTATCTGCAGAAGGAAGAGACGTCCTCAGGCGGTCCCTCTCGGAAGGCGTGTGATGGTGAGGTCAGACATTCACGAGGCGTTAGGTCGGAACACATTCGATCACGCTGTAATCTGCACCTTCACGTTCGACCCGAACTTCTTCGAGAACTATTGCCTGGACCGGCTGAAGTCCCTATCGGAGAACGGAAACGTGTCGGTCATTCTCGACCGTCGAATCTACGACGAGATTCTCGCCGCGCCGCCGTCGGAATGGCCTCGTCTTGCGAATCTCCGTTATCTATTGCACCCCATCTCGGTGCCCGGCATTTTCCACCCCAAGCTATTCCTGTTCGCAAGCAAGGAGAAAGGGCTTCTGATCGTTGGGAGCGCGAATTTTAGTAAGGCGGGACTAACTACAAACGCCGAACTTGTCGGGGTGTATCGCTACGAATCGGCGAAGGATGAACAACACCTCGCATTGTTCCAGCAGGCTGTGCAGTTCCTGCTGAGATTGGCCGACAGCTCGCCGGGCGACGACCTACAAGGCAATCTACGGGAACTCCTGGTTGGCGCACCTTGGCTGAGCAGACCTTCGGTTCCTGCTACGCCTGGTCCGTCAGCGCGCTTGATTCACAATCTAGACCGCTCGATCTGGGAGCAAGTGTGCGACGGCGTCCAGAAGCGTCCAACTGCGTTCCACGCGGTGTCGCGATATTTCGATGCTACCCCGGCAGCGCTCACGCGCGTGATCCGGGACCTCAATGCCGAAAAGTACACGCTTTGGACCCAGAACGGGTTGACCACGCTAACACCTGATTGGGTGCGACATCCTGCCGTTCGAAATGGCGCAGCGACCGTGAAAGACATTGCGGTCGACGATGACAGTCACCCTCAACCCCTCCATGCTAAGGCCTTAGCGGTGATCGCTGGAGATGAGGTTCGACTCGCATTCGGTAGCGCCAACTTTACGCACTCGGGCCTCTTCTCGACGAGCCAGACCGGCAATTGCGAGTTGATGATTGTCATTGACGGTTTGTCGACCAAGGTCTGCAAGCCTGAACGTCTGTTCGACCCTTGCGGCTCCGCGGCGGTCCTAACTGATCCACTGAAGGTGCGAACAGCGCCGAAAGAACGTCATCCGCGTGTGCCATCGCCCCCAATCGAGTTATTGGAAGCAACCCTCACCGATCAAGTTCTTGCATGCCGGGTCGGAGAACCGCCCAGCGGCCTGAGCGAGTGGTTCGTTATCCTGTCTACCGGGGATGGAGGCCAGCTCCGCGTCCCCCTATCCTTGTCGACTCCAGCACTGTTGGTCGCAACGGTTGATAGCCCTACCGCGGAGAGGTGTGCCGCCGGTGCCACGGTTGTTCACCTCGAAGCGGCAGCCGGTCGCTCAACCGTGCTCGCCAGCAACCGTCTATTCCTCCTCAACCTGCAGGATGTCGAGACCGGGCGAAGCAAAGGCCGTGAGCGACGAGTTCGAGAGGCCCAGCGTAGCGCTACCCTGTTCGCGGCAATGCTCGACGAGCTCCTTCAATTGAATGAAACCGACACGCTGCAGAACTTTCTCACGCACTGCGACATCCCGGTAATCAACGCCGAGCGGCCGTTTGACTATCGAAGAGCCAGACCCCAGCACGACGGGGACGCCGCGATTAACGGCCTCGGTCAAGGCAACCTTCGCGCGTATGCGTCCCTACACGAGGCAGCAATCGGATTCTGCGAGCGTCACACCCGAAGGATGCGACGCCATTGCTCGACACCGTCCGTTGCAGGTGTGCCAAACTTCATGCACATTGCCCTGGCGATTGGCAACGTCTTATGGTCGCAATCGCAACGAGCGCTGGTGGGACTGGAATCTGCAGATCGTCCTCTCAGTGCTGAGGACTGGTACGAACACCGGCAGCGACTTGGACAGTACGCGAGCATCTTCCATGAGCTCTCAGAAATACTCTACGGAGAGTATGTGCCCGCACTTGAGCAGCGGTTTCGTGCCTTGGCTATCCAGGAGGCAATCAAGCCCGATCTTGAGGCGTTTGTCAGGTTGTGCACACTCTTTATGGGGCTGGGGCGTCGACTCGAAGCCTGCAGAGTGAGTCGGATACGTGTCCGCACTCCGATGGGCGACGTTATAACTCCGAAGTTCTTTCATCACGACATTTTCGCGGAGGCTCGTTGGACTGACTGGTGCGTTGCGGTTCGCGCATCCGTCCAGCGAAGCCAGGCGTGGATGAAGGAAACAGCGTAGTAGACGACTGCGCCCGGCGAGCGTCACAGCGTTGGCGATACGCGATTGCGAGACCAAGCGCGTTCTAGATCGGACATCAGATGAATAGCGACCTTCGGGATCTGGTTCGGACCCGCCTGGAGATAGAAGAACTGCTCACCAAGAACTGGAGCGCCCTCGTCCTCGCCGCCTGCGACGGCCGCGACGCCCTCGACAGCGTCCTCCAGAACGCCAAGACGACGGCGAAGGCCGACGAGAAGCCGTCGGCAACCAAAGGCACGGGCGCATACCTCACCTCCCTCGCCGTCGAAGGCTTCCGCGGCATCGGCCCCAGGCAAACCCTCACGCTGACCGCCGGCCCCGGCCTGACCATCATCGTCGGGCGAAACGGCTCCGGGAAGTCCAGCTTCGCCGAGGCGCTGGAAGTGCTGCTCACCGGCGACAGCAAGCGCTGGTCGGATCGCTCGAAGATCTGGAAGGAAGGGTAGGGGACAACGAGCTGGGCTCCATGCTGGACGAGGGTCCCTCAAAGGTCCGCGATGGTTACCCGTGTTGACACCTCCCCCGATGGTCGCTAGCATCGAGTCAAAGGCTGGGAAACCCACATGACCGCAGGATGGATCGTCACCGACCCTGACATTCTTGGCGGAAAACCCTGCGTCCGTGGCACGCGGCTGAGCGTGGAGTTCCTGCTTGAGCTCGCGGGAAGCGGCGCCAGCCAGAACGAGATTCTGACCAGCTACCCCCAACTCACCTCGGAGGCTTTGGCAGCAGCGTTCTCCTACGCGGCCCAGGTACTCAAGCACGACCGCACAATCGACCTGCCGCAACCGGCATGAACCTGTTCGCGTTCGCGTTGCTAGCGGACGAGAACATCAACCCCGAAGTCGTCTCTGGGCTGAGAGCCCTCGGCTGCCAGATCGTAACCGTTTCGGAGTTGGGTCTGGCAGGAGCCGCCGATAGCCTGATCCTCGAGCGGGCGGACGCCGATGGCCGAGTCGTCCTCACTCACGACCCAGACTTTGGCCGGCTGGCTCTGCAAGGCTCGGCGATTTCGACAGGCGTCGTGTTCTTGCGCCCCGGGCACATTTCAAGCGGCGTCGTGCTGGCTACCCTCGAAGCTGCCAACACGGCTGCGGGAGATCTGTCCACGCCCTTCCTCCTCACAGTGGAGCAGAAATCGCAGTCCGGTCTCCGAATTAGAGTCCGCCAACTTCCGATTGGCGGCTAGGTCATCGCGTGCCGAAGCCAAGCCACAGGTTTGGACTCGGCCGCACTGCCTTGCGCGTGAAGAGCCGCGGCGAACTGCACTCCCGGGTGGTCAGGATTCGGATTCGCTCGAGCACCGAGGGTGGCGATGCGCCCGAATGGCAAGGCGCGACGACCGAGCATATTGCACATATGTAAGGGAGGAGCAACGCAGCCAGTCGGGATGCAGCGCCAGCCGAATGCCGAGCGAGTCCGAATTCAGACCACGGCCTCAGCCTGTTCCTGCCACGCGCCACCCTGCCCGAAAGCCCGTTCCGCTTCGTGGTGATCGACGACCCGGTGCAATCCATGGACCCCTCGCGCGTGGACGGCCTGGCCCGCTTGGCCCGCCGAAGCCTTGGCGAAGGGGGCCGCGCTGGAACCCACTTGGTATCGGAGATGCGGACCACCCTGGCCGCACTGGCCCTCTTCGACGATCGCGACCGCGGCGGCGACGTGATGGCGCGCCTGAACAAGATGGGCAGCTGGGCGGGCGATGCGTTCAAGGGCTGCAAGGAGGGCGCGCACCAGGAGTTCGCCGGCGACATCCAACTGCTGATCCGCGATACCGAGAAGCTGGCCGAGAAGGTCCAGGGGCTGTGATGCTGGCGCACGCCGAAGTCGTGACCGCCGCGCGCAACTTGATGGAGCGGATTGACCCATCCACGGCGGGCTTGTGGCCGCGGGCCACGGCCCTGCTGGCAAGGCAGGCCCTCGAAGGTGCCCTGGATGATTTCTGGAAGGTCCGCGCTCCCGGGATCGAGCAGTGCTCGATGAAGGCGCAGCTGCTATGCCTTCCGTACTATCTTCAGAACCCTAAGACGCTAGGACCCCAAGACCTCGGCGATGGGCACTTGGCGGGGCGTGTGTCCTACGCGTGGGCGGGGCTCAGCCGGGCATGCCATCAGCATCCGTATGAGCTGCCGCCCACGTCGGCAGAGTTGCTGGGGTGGCTGGGGACGGTTGAGGAGCTGGTTACCAGCGTGACGTCAGGGGCATAGGGCGAGAGCGCAAATTCTGCCTCGGTCGCAAGCAACACACCTACTTGGGGTACCACAGCTCGACGCGGCCGGTGGCTGACGGGTCGGCCTTGACCGCCGTGGGCGACGGCCGATACACCTTGGCAATGTAGGGCGGCTCGTGTTCGGCGATGAACTTCAAGACAGCTGGCGCTGTCGCGACGAAGGCCTTCGCCAGTTCCGAGTAGGGCGCGTCACCAACCACGACTAGCAAGGCCACCTTGTGGTCGACGACCGCAGCCAGTTCGTTCGGCTTATAGCGGATTCGCTTGTCGTGGGTCAGGGCTACCCAGCCCTTGGCGGAAACCGCGGCCAGCCAATCGCTGTCCGGACAATCGGGAGCGAAGTGATCCCCGTGCCGCTCGACGGTCAATCCTCCGGCAGTCAGGATTGCTGGAAACTGCAGGCCAAGATCTCGATCGGTGAAGAAGACAACGCTCAAGCCGCCCGCTCGTAGAGAACGGCGTGCTCAATCTCCTCCACGGTAAGCCCGTAATCGGCTGCGAGGTCGTCCGTTGTCTCGCCCGCGTCGATGCGCGAAGCGATAGCGGCCGTCGAGATGCCGGCGCGAAGTACCACTGGGCGACCGAATGAAATATTGGCGTCAATCGCGATGGGCATCCCATCAAGCGACGACTCGGCCATCACGAACGGACGCAGCCGAACCGGGAACCGCGATTCATCCCACTCGACGCGTTTGAGGTGCGCCTCGAACACCTGCCTCATGGCGAGTTGTCCGGAGGCCTGCAGGTCAATCAGGTCGCCGTAGCGGTCCAAGAACAATCGGCCGGCCTCGGACCTGAGCTCGGGGCTCAGGAGCAGGCGCTCAATGCTCAGTTTCTTCTCGGCGTAGTCCACGGCCTGGCGCAGCGCCTTGATGGGAACCCCGTGTTCGGTTCGCAGCGCCCGAAGCACATGCGCCTCGATGAGATTCCAGAACGACAGAACGGGCGGCTCTTTAGATGCCGGCCTGATCAGCGGCGGGAAGTGGCTCTGGCCATGAGCAGTCGGGTACGGCCGCCCAACCGTCCACGCACGCAGCGTCGCGGCCGGGAGCTTCAGATACCTGGCAGCTTCACTCAGGGGATACGCGGGTTGGTTGCGATGATCCTTATTGGCGGCGGGCCTCCTTGCCAACATTCCTGCATTCTACCCCTTGCTCGGCGAACGGAGAAGCCTGACGCCCTCAGGCAACCCGTCAGGCCGGCACTGTTTCGAGGGCCACGTGAAGCGAATCGGACTGAGGAATCGAGAAGTTCAGCTTCTCGAACCCAATCACGCGCCCTGCCACGTCTTTCATCAGGACAACCTCCTCGCCAGTCTCTTCACAGATGTACTCCGGAGTTGCTTCACTAAACCAAACGGTCAGGGTCTGGCCCTCCCGGTCGTAGAACATCTTCACTTCGGCCATATCTGCGTCCCCGCGACCCCGGAATCCCAGAGCCGGCAGGACCTCGAAAAACAGTTCAGGATCCGGCTCCACACCGGCATTCTACGCCCACATGCAGCCGGGCGAGATGCCGCCGTCGTGGCCGCCGCAGCCTTGGCGAAGGGGGCCGCGCCCGGGATGGAGCAGTGCTCGATGAAGGCGCAGCTGCTATGCCTTCCGCACTACCTCCGCGACGAGGAGCTGGCTGAACGCGCGTCCTACGCGTGCGCGGGACTCAGCCGGGCATGCCATCAGCATCCGTATGAGTTGCCGCCAACGTCGGCGGAACTATTGGGGTGGCTGGGGACGGTGGAGGAGCTGGTTTCTCGAGTGAAACCAGCCCAGAACTAGTCACGCTTGGTTCGGCGTCGCCGGCGCTCTAACGTGAGCAGCCGCTGGTGGTGATTTGCCAACGCTTGGCCATGGTCCGAGAATTTGGTGACCATCTCCTGTTTCAGGTCGCCGAGGTCGCGCTCGATTCTCTTGAGCGTCCCGTCAAAACCCTCCGCAGCAAGCCGTGCACCCGCTTTGGCTTCCTCGGCCAGGATCCGGAAGTTGTTGATGATCTCGTCCCTGAATCCAGCCAGGTCGGCTCTGGTCGGCAGTCCATCGACCTTCTTCTCGAGTCCATCGAACTTTTGCTCCAGCCCGCCGAACCTCTGCTCCAGTCCGCCGAACTTCTGCTCCAGTCCGCCGAACTTCTGCTCGAGTCCATCGAACCTTGTTCCCAGACCTTGGATCTCTTCGCGCATATCGTCGTCCGTCGTCATAGTAGCATCGTCCTTCCGCCACGGGACTTGTCCACCGTAGCCCTTGGCGAAGGTGGATCCTGCTAACGACGGGCCAATCGAAATTGGGTTAGATCCCGAATGATCTCGTGGTCCGCGGTCTCACTCGTCGCAGATGTTGCGTACCATCGGATCGAGAAATGCGGCAATAAACGACACCAGCGGGAACCGGAGTCTTCAAGAAAGCGCCCCGACTGTCATTCTTGAGTTCCACGCCAGCGCGGGATCCACGAAGTGCCCACCTGTCCCGAGGCCGGCCACGAACGCGCCGCCGCAATACCGCTCTCGCACCGCCGAGTGGGCAAACCACGCGGGCGGCGCTTGCTCGCCGCGCTGGTCCATCTCGTACACCACGTCGAGCGGCACGTCACGGTTGGGCGCATACGCGACCGCGATCCGGCACGTGCCGGCCCCGGTCTGCACGGCATGGAGCGCCGCATGCCTGGCCGCATAGGCGCCGGCGCGATCGATGTGGCTCAGGTCTTTCCCCGACAGCGCCCCGCCGCCAATGGCCACGCGCGGGCCGTAGTAGTCCACCACGAGCTTGCGCCCGGTCTGACCGTTGTCGCCGTCGCTGCCGCCATTCAGCAGCACGCCGTTGGGATTGATCAGCAGCTCGATGTCGTCGAACGGTGCCGCCCACCGGCGATCCTTCGAGCGGAGCCGCGCGTAGGCGTCGCGCAGATCGTCCACGATGCGGGCGGTGAGCTCGAGCAGCGCGATGTCGGGCAGTTGCTGCAGGGTGACGAGAATCTGCTCGAGCTGCCACCAGTCCGTGCTCTCGCGCAGGCGGACCAGCAGCTTGCCGTCCGGTCCCTGGCCCTGCAAACGCCCGTTCCGGCAGCTCTGCGCCAGCGCGGCGCCGAGGTGGTGCGCCAGGTAATGCTCGGGCGGTAGCCACCCGACCCTGGCGTCGTATCCAGCCCACCCGACGGCAATGCACTGGTCGTTGACGTGATCGGTCCACGTCCGCGGATCCTCCCGGCGCTGGCACACGGTGTCGTGCACCTGGTAGCGATCGGCGTCGATGGCGTTGGGCGCGACGTAGCCGATGCGCCGGCCGGTGGCGCGCACGATGTCGGCCAGCGAGTGCTTCAGCGGCTTCCGCGTCACGATGCCGCCGGTCAGGAACACCTGGTCCGACCACGTGCTCATCTCCACCTGGCAATAGGCGCGGGCGTCGGCCTGGTAGCACGCGGCCACGATGGCGTCGGCCACCTGGTCGCAGAACTTGTCGGGATGTCCCGGGAGAACGACTTCACTCATGCGGATCATGACGGGCACCTCGAGAGCTGTGTGTAAGGCAGGCCGGCATTCGCCAGGAGGGCGGGGCTGCCGTCGCGCGTGACGATGATGTGCAGGCGCGTGCCGGCGGCAGCGGCCACCTGCGCGCGAGTGAGGGGCTCGATGTAGCCATCGGTGACGACAATGGCGGCGCGCGGCCGCGTGCGCGCGACGTGCGCGAGCACGCAGCCCATGCTGGTGCCGCCGGTCGTGTCGGCAACGAGCCGGCCCTGCTCGATGCGCGCGGGCGCGACGATGTTGCTGAAGGCAAAGAAGGGGCGGCGAATGTAGGCGGCCAGCCGCCCGAGCAGCGAGACGATCACCGGCATTTCGGCGTTCATGGAGCCGCTGACATCCAGGTAGACGTGCGCCGAACCGGCGCGGGCCGGATGTTCGGTGTCCCACCGCGCGTCGGGCAGAAACGGGCTCCAGAGCGATCGCAGCGCGGCGCGCCGGTCGCCCGGCGACAGCACGGGCAGCGTGAAGCTGCGCGGCGACGGTTCGCGCGCGATCGACTTCGGGTCCGGCAGCAGGTGCCGCCGCAGCACGGCATAGGTCTCGCGCCGCCACCGGTCCACCGCCGTGTCGGCCGCGCGCACCTCGCTGCGATACGCGTCAGCGCCAACGCCCCGGCTTTTCGGGCTGCGGAAGACTCCGGACCCGTTCATGGACTTGAGCGCGGTCTCGAGCGCCTCGGCCAGCGGACCGGTCAGCGGGGCGGCCTCAGACACCGTTGCGCCGGCGGCCGGGGTTCCGCCGTCGAGCGAGTCGTGATTGCCCAATAAGAGCCCGGCCGGTTGCCGGCGCCGGCTGGTGAGGTCGCGCGCGAGATCGCGGATGTCGTCGGCGACGAGCCGCCCGTCGTAAAGCCCCGCCCAGGCAGCCAGCATGGTTTTCTCCTCGGGGCGCACGCGCCGGCGACCGTAGCCGACATCCAGTATGCGATTCTGCTCGGGCGCGGTGGGCGGCCTGAGCAGCCGCGCGACGCCGCGCTCATCGGCGTAGTACTGGCTCATCAGGCTGCTGTAGTCGGGGCCGAGACTCCGGTGGATGATCGCGTTGATTACGGCATCAACGGCGAGGTGCTCTGGGGGCGTGAGCGCCGTGAACCGCTCGGTGTGCCGCAGCAGCACGTGCAGAAACTCGTGGCAGACGACGGCCTTCACCTGCGCCTCGGTGTGGCAGTGCTCGCGGAGGAAGGCCAGGTTCACGAGCAGGCGCGGCCGCGCCTCGCAGGTGACCGCGAGCGTCGGCACGCTGTCGGTGAACTCGACCGCCAGCACCTTCAGCACGGCGCGGACGGCCAGCGGGTTCTCGTCGATCAGTTCCCGGTAGATGTTGCGAAAGACCTGGGCGTTCATGCGTAGAACCCCCGTCCGTCGAACAGCTCGAGTTGGCGCGTGAGGCTGGCGCAGGTCCAGAGCACGGGCCGCCGCGGGTCGTAGCACCACGCCGTGCAGAGCCCGAGCACGAGCGCCTGGTAGAGCGCGTCGCTGGCCAGGAGCGAGGCCACCGGCGCCGGCCTTGGGGCCGGGTCGGGCCGGCAAATGCGCGGCTCGTCCGGCAGGGCGAGCGCTTCGCGCGCCTCCCGTTCGTCGGCGAACCCGCAGTCTTTCAGCAGATCGCGCACGCAGGTCAACGGGCTGCGGCGCCCGAAGTCGAGGCCCACGCGGAGCACGCGCGGGCAGCGCACCGCGCCCTCGTCTTGCCCCAGCAGGGTGGACCGGATCCGCTCGGACCGGCCACGGCTCATGGGCCCGCCGGTGTTGGCGAATCGCTCGTAGACGTCTTCGTTCCAGGCGGCGTTCACGCGGTCCTCCCTTCGCCGAACACCTGCACGGTCCGGTGGAACTCCTGCTCGAACTCGCGGGGCTTGGCCACGACGAGGTTGTGGACGAGGCAGAAGTAGAGGAGCTGCTGGGCGCGCTCACGGCGCGCGGCGCCGAGCCGTTGCAGCACGGGGGCGTAGGCGGCCAGCTCGGGATGCGTGCTGTTCTGCTGGGAGAGCCGCTCCTGCCAGGTGATCTCGCCGTCCACCGTGAGGATGGGTTGTGCGAGGCGGCCGAGGTCGTTCACGGCCTCGGCGCCAATCGGCAGGCGTCCGGCCACCGCAGCCGGATAGGCGGCAAACGCAAACGCGGCCGCGCGCGCCTTGGGCTCGTTCGCCAGCAGTTGCTCGATGGCGAGGGTGCCCGCGTCGGGGTCCGGGCACTCGTCGAGCAGCAACTGCGCCTTGCGGTCGAGCGGCCGCTGCAGGTGGAAGTGGTGCAGCCACCGATCGCGGCCGTGGAGCATCGTCGTATCCCAGGCCAGGCGATGGGCGGCGGCCACCTTGTCGGCATCGGGCGTCTCGCCCCACGCGCGCTGCGGCAGGCTGGCGTCGAGCACCGTGCGGAACAGCGTCTCGCCGGCGCGGCTGCCGAGCGTCTCGGTGGTGAGGCCTTCGACGAGCGTCGCGGCCAGCAGCGTGCGCGTGATGAGGCGCGCGCGGCGCGGCGACAGGCGAATGCCGGCGTCGCCGAGCGCGGTCGTCACGGCGCACACGTAGTTGACCAGGGCGTCGGGGCAGTGGTCCTGCAGTGCGGCAAAGGCTGTCTGCCAGGCGGCCAGCGCCGTCTTCAGCTCCCCACCGTCGTCGGCCGACACGCCTTCGCCGGCGGGGTTGGCCACGAGCCGGCGGTCGGCGTCGCTCAACGCGTCCCAGTCGCCGACCTGCAGAATCACCGCGAAGCGGTCGGCGAGCGCGGGATCGAGCGGCTCGGCGCCGAGATAGTCTTCGCCTCCCGACTGGTCGGTCGAGCAGGGGTTCATCGCGGCCCAGCGGTAGCGCAGCTTCGTCAGCGCGAGGCCCTGGATCTTGCGTTCATGCACCAGCGAGAACAGACGATTCTGGTGCTCGGGCTTGCAGCGGCTGATCTCGTCGATCAGCACCGACTCGGCGCCCCACACCGTGGCCGGCGTGGCCAGGAACCGGACCGAGGCCTTCTCTTCGTCCGGATAGGGGAAGCCGACGAGATCGTCAAACGAGATCAGGCTCGCGTTGTAGTGCCGGTGCTCGAGGCCGAGCGCTTCGCTGATCGAGTTGAGCAGGAACGTCTTGCCCGTGCCGCTCGGGCCGATGAGCAGGATCGGGTCGCCGCTCGTGAGCGCGGCGAGGATGACGGGCTCGTGCGCGAGGAAGCCGTAGGCGCCAAGGCCGGCCAGGCGGCCCCGGGACGGAGGAGTCGTATCGGACATGCAGCACCTCATCGATCGCGGCATTACCACCGACTCGAAGCCGGTTGGTGATCGTCATAGGGCCACGTCCCTCGGATCGTCTTGATGACTAGCTGCGTCGAATGACGACAGCGGAATCAATGTATGGGGATATGGTGATTGATGTCAAGGTGTTGGTCCGCGAGACCGTGGCGCTGCGCGAAGGCGGACCTCGATGGAGTTGCTGGGGTGGCTTGGGACGGTTGACGAGCTGGTTGCGCGCGTGACGTCAGGGGTGTAGGCAGATCGCAAATTCTGCCTCTTGCGGAGTCCTCAGGACGATGACATCGTCGTCGGCATGGCGCACTCTCGATCCTTTGGCGTGGCTGGCCGCCGTGGGAGTATTCTGATCCCGGCTGCTCTTGAGGTGCTGACCATGCCAAAACCTGTAGAAGTCAGGGCACTCGCCAACTACCGAATCTGGCTGCGTTACGACGACGGCATACAGGGGGAAGTCGATCTTGGCGACCTGGCCGGTCGCGGCGTTTTCCAAGCGTGGGACGACCCGGCGTTCTTCACCGCGGTTCGGGTGGGGTCGCACGGTGCCGTCGAGTGGGGTTCCGGCCTTGACCTGTGCCCAGACGCCCTGTACATCCGGCTGACTGGACGGTCGCCGGAGGAACTGTTTCCGGTCCTCAGGTCTGCCCACGCCGATGCCTGAGATCTGTCCGGGAACCCACATGACCTCAGGATGGATCGTCACAGACCCTGACATTCTCGGCGGAAAACCCTGCGTTCGTGGCACGCGGTTGAGTGTGGAGTTCCTGCTCGAGTTCTCAGCCGGCGGCGCCAGTCAGGCTGAAATCCTGGCCAGTTACCCGCAACTGAGCGCTGAAGCTCTGGCTGCCGCCCTTAGTTTAGGTTCGGCGCCAAACCTAAAATAGCAATGCCGTTGGCATGGGTTCCTAAACTAACGGGGCCTCAGCCTATTCGATCAGCGGCGCGCCAAGCTTTGCCGCGACCGCGGCGCTGAGGCACCTGCCGAAGGCCGGCGGGGGCGATTGGCCGGCCTTAATTCCCTTCTCGTACGCCGCGACCGCCCCTCGCCAGTGGTCCTTGGTAAAAGGCACCACAGTGATACCCAACTGGCCAATCATGACGTCCAGCGTCAGCTCCGACATCCAGTCGCCCCTTGTCGACAAGATGATCGCCGCTTCGGCCACGGCGGTGGCGCATACCCGAGGGTTCTCGTCGTCAACCAACTGAGCGACCAGGCCCTCGAAGCCCGGTTCCTTGCGCGCGATCGCGACGAGGGTTCGCGCATCGACCGTCATACGCCCTCCGGTCCGTAGCCGAGGATGGCGTCCTCTTCCTTGCGCGTAAGGGGCTGACTCGGTACCTTGCGCGCGGGCCGGCAGGAGGTCTCCAGCACATTCAACACCTGCTGCATCCGCTCCGCCTTCGACACCGGCTTCGTCAGGCGCGCCAGGCGCTCTTGCAGGGAGACGATCACCACCTCGTCCTCCGATTCGCCCGTGACTTGAATCAAGTCTCGAATGAGCATCTGCTTCTCAACATCCGCACCGTAGTCTCCGCGTTCGCGTTTCATGACGACGACGCTACCATCGTCGCCGGCGACTGCGTTCGACCGAAGATCGGGTCGGGCGAAATAGGTCAGACGATGGTTATTCTGACTAGCGGGAACGCCGCTGGTTCATCCCGCTGGTCCGGTTTCTTCATACGCAAGCAACGTATAATGCGCGTTCGGAGTTAGAACCAAATAGCATGAGCAAGAAGCGAAATCTCTTTGCAGAACTCACCGAAGGCATGACTGCGCTGGCCGAGGCCCGGGGCGGCAAACGGACGCTGCGGACTCACGCGGTTGAGTTCAAGCCGGCACCCGCCGTGACACCGCGCGAGCTGTTGCGTTTGCGAGAAACCCTCAACCTATCCAGGGCCGTCTTTGCGGGCTACCTCCGGACCAATGTCCGCACCCTCGAGAACTGGGAACAAGGCCGGGCCAAACCAAACGCCCAGGCCGCGTTGCTGATCAAGCTGGTGAAGCGGTTTCCCGATACGGTGGAGCGATTGGCGGCCATCTGCCTGGCCATCGCGCTGCTGTCGCCGGCGGGGGCCGCGGCGCAAACCGCGCCACTGATCCGCGACATCGCATCCAGCGCCAACTTCACACTTATCGTCAAAGCCGACGGCACCGTCGTCGGCTGGGGACGCGATCCGGATGGGCAGGCCGCGCGGCCGGTGTCCGCGAACCGCCTGGTGACCACTCCCATCCCCATCGACCTGCCCGGCAAGGTGCTGCAGGTTGCCATGGGGCCACGATGGCCACGGACAGATGCGCATGGGCACGACGGGCGGGTACTACCATAAGCCGGTGATGTCGCCACTTCGCAGTGGCGCCCCATAAAGGGGCGCCCTACGAGACGCAAACAGGTGGCAGCGCCTAGTTGTCCGAGGTTGACGCGCCGCCTTCGACCTTGCGAATGCGCACGACCTGATCGGCCAGGGCCAGTCGCGTCAGACGGCGGTCCACCGCGTGTTCCTTGCGGATTAAATCCGTGGTGCGCCGCATCTCGCCCATGAAGCCGGTCACCAGCTCGCGGATCGTCGTCACGTCCCCGCGAATCGATTCCGCCACGACGTCGAGTTTCGAGTCGAGAGCGGAGATGCGACCTTCGAGGCGGTCAAAGCGACCGGTGTGTTCGTCCAGACGCCCGTCGATCTTACCCAGGCTTCCATCGATCCCGTCCAGACGCCCGTCGATCTTGCCAAGGCGCCCGTCGATCTTGTCGAGGCGCAACCGTTGCTCTTGAAACCCCTTCGCAACCGTGACCTCAAGGTTCGCAAGCTGCTTATCCAGTGTCATAACGTGATCGTTGGCCATCGTAGCATCGTCCTCCGCAGCGATAACCTGCTAACGACGGGCCAATCGAAATAGGGCGTGATCCCGAATGATTTCGAGACGTGTGGCTCGAGCGGTCTCAGTTTCTTCGCTCGGGTGGACGTCGGAATGTGGAAGAAATAGCGTACTGGCTAGGGTCGATCAGCCACTCGGCAGTGAAGCCCTAATCCAGCCGGTCCAACTGTTCCTTGACCTTCGCCAGTACAGCCTGTTCATCGAGCTCCGGATGGCGATGGCGGACGCCATCAGCCATCAGCCGGCACGCGCGTTCGAACAGCCGTGGGCCCTCTAACAGCTTGTCTTCGGGCCGCATCGCCCTGGCGCGAATGACTTCTTCGCGATAGAGCGCATCGGCGAGGGCCGTTAGGGGCGCCATAGCTGTCTGAATTCTAGCAGTCCGCCTGGGAGAGTTGCAGGTCAGGGCTCAAATCCCCGTTCCCGCATAAACGCTTCATACTTCGCCCGCTGCTGCGCGGCGACCGCCTTCAGCTCGGGCAGCTTCCGGTAGAACTCCTCTTCCTGGAGGCGGTGGTAATCGTCGATGGCTGTCTGCCTGGCATCCCGTTTGGCCTTGTCGGCCGCGAACTCTTCCAGCAGCACATCCACCGGGGCGCCGCGGACCTCAATCTCGAGCGCCGTGAGTCGCTCGTCAAGCTTCGCGATCAACGCGCGATTGAGCGCGCACGCCTTACAAGTGATCGGGTCTATGGGATTGATCATCGTGCACCCGTTCAGACGACGGTAGCATCGTCGTGGGCGACGGCGTTCGACCGAAGATCGCGAGGATGAAAGATAGGTCGATCGACATTGCAGTTCCTGCGTACGTGCCGCCGCAACTGCATCGCAAATCTTTCGTCTTGCCGCACGCTTTCAGACGATGGCATCGTCGTCGCGTGGAGAGGGTGGTGAGTGATGATCGATGGATTGAAGCTGACGATGCCGGGTGATGTGCTGAAGGCGAGAGTGGCGGGCCGGATCCGGTTGCACGAAAGCGCACTGGAGCGCTACCGAGCGGACTTGAAGATGGATCCGAAAGATCAGACCGATGAGCATCCGTGGCTGCCGGACCACATCCTGGAGAGCATGATCGACGAGCGCCTGGATCGGATTGCGGCGCTGACCTTGATCCGCGACCACGTGGTTTCTGCGGAGACGTATCTGCTCGACAAGTCCGACCTGCAGTTTGCGGAGATGCTGCCGCCACCGCCGGAGCCGGAGTGGCCAGTTTGCATGGCCCGGCGGTAGCCGGCTACGCCAGGGTGGAATAGAACCGTTTACATCTATACGTTATCTGCGTATATTCATGAAGGCGACATTCGTGGAGCTGCCCGCTTTTTAGCGATGGTCGGTACTGAAGAACGCCGTAAAGGCCGAGTTGGCGGCGAGACGAGGCGAGTGAATGGCAAAGAAGGAACACAAAGGCGTTCACGACCGGCGGGATCTCTTTGCTGAGCTCAGCGAGGGACTCACGGCATTGGCCACTGCCCGTCAGGGCAAGCGGACGCTGCGCACGCATGCTGTGGAGTATCGGCCGGTGCCAAACCTAACGCCAAGGGAGCTTGGCGTGATACGAGGGCGACTGAAGATGTCGAGGGCGCTCTTTGCTGCCTTCCTGCGGACGAATGTGAGGACTCTGGAAAATTGGGAGCAGGGCCGGGCGAAACCCAACGCCCAAGCCGCACTGCTTATCCACTTGGTGAAGCGCTTTCCAGACACGGTCGAGAGACTGGCGACCATCTGAGCCTGGCGCTGTTCTGCGCAAGCTAGCCGGGTGTGACCGGTGCTGTCACACAGCACTTGATACACTCCCTCATCCATGCCCCAGGCCGGTTCGCGCGATCCGTTCATTTCCCAGCTCACGGACCTCTGCGCGGCAGCACCCACGCGCGCCAAGTGGGTGTTTGTGCCCACCCACGCGATTGGCCGGATGCTCGGCGACCGGCTGGTGCTCGAGGGTCGCGACTGGGCCAACCTGCGGTTCGTCACGCCCCTCGACATTGCCACCCGAATGGGCGCGCCGTTCCTGGTGGAGCGCGGCATTGATCCATCGGAAGAAGGTCTCGGGCCCGCGCTGATCATGCGATTGCTCCTGGATCTTCCCGGGCAGCCGTCGTACTTCCGCCCACTGGCCCATCACCCGGCCATGGCACAGGCGCTGTGGACCACGATTCGGGAACTGCGGATGGCCGGCGTGAGGCCGGTGGATCTGGTGGCCACCGCGTTTGGCTCGCCTGACAAGCACGCGGAGATGCAGGCGCTGTATGGCGCCTACGAGGCGTTCCTGTCTACGAGCGCACGTGGTGACATGGCTACTGTCTACGAAGAGGCGCTGCAGCACCCCGGTTGGTGCCCCATTCAGCCACAAGACTGCTGGACCGAGATGCCTGCTGCCGCGTGGACGCCGTTGCAGCGGCGGCTGCTCGATGCGTTGCCGGGCGAGCGAATGGCACCGCGGTCGTTCGAGTTGCCTGGTGCCGCGACTCCGAGGCGACTTGTGAATGCGGTCCACGAGTTTGTGGCGCCCGACGCCGCATCGCCACTGGCGTTCCTGCAGGCTCCGGTCCCTAAAGGGTTGCCCCCACAAAAGCCTACCGGCTCGTCCCCACGTCAGAAGGTCCATCTGTTCCACGCGGGTGGGCGAGAGGCGGAGGTGGAAGAAGTGTTCCGCCGCATTCTCGACGTGGGCTGCCCGCTCGACCAGGTGGAAGTGGCCTGCGCGTCAGCCGACTACACCGTGCTGCTGTGGGAGAAGGCGTGCCGGCACGAGTGGCCCGTCACGTTGTCCTCCGGTCTCCCCGCGACGCTGACCCGGCCCGGTCGCGCATTGGTGGGCCTTGGCGCCTGGATCGAAAGCGATTTCGCGGCCGGCGACCTACGCCGCCTGCTGCAGTCCGGCGACGTCACGCTCGGCGATGGCGACCTCTCGCCGGGGCAGGCCGCTCGCGTGCTGGTGAAAGCCGAGGCCGCCTGGGGCCGGAAGACCTACGAGTTGTCTCTCGGCAAGCTGTCCGCCCGCTATCGCTTGCGCGCCGCCGACACCGAACTGCCAGACGAACAGCGCGACGCTGCCACCCGCAACGCCGCGCAGTCGGATCAACTGCTGGCGTGGGTGACGTCGTTACTGCGCAGCATTCCGGAACCGGATGCGACCGACCAGATCGAACTCCAGCACCTCGTCGATGGCGTGAGCGAGTTCATCGAATCGTGTGTGGCGAAGACCAGTGCACTGGATGGCGCCGCAGCCATCGCGTTGGCCAGTGCCACCGCCGAGTTGAAGGCACTGGGATCCTTCAGGTGCACCCTGATGGAAGGACTGCGCTTCATCAACGAGCGCGTGGATGGACTCCACGTCGGCGCCGACCGCGCGCGCCCCGGTCACCTCCACGTCTCGGCGCTCGCACAGGTGGGCTACCCCGGTCGCCCACACGTGTTTGTCGTCGGCCTCGAGGAAGGCCGGGTGTTCCCGTCGGCCACCGAAGATCCGGTCCTGCTGGATGTTGAACGCAGCCGGATCAGCCCGCTGCTCCGGCTGTCGAGTGATCGCAGTGAGGAGGCCGTGTCTGCCGTGCTCCATCGCCTGGCGGCGACCAGCGGCTCGGTGTCGATCACGCTCAGTTACTCCTGCCGCGATCTCCGAGAGTTCCGGCAGACGTTTCCGTCGTGGCTGATGCTCCAGGCGCATCGCATTGTGAGTGGCCAGCCCGAAAGCTCGTTCCCGGACCTGTTGAAGGCCCTGGCCCCCCCCGCGTCCTGCGTGCCCGCCAACGACTCGTCTGCGCTCGGCGAGGCCAGTTGGTGGCTCCACGGGCTGAAGCGCGCCGGGCTCTCGGGACGCGCCTCGGTGCTTCAGCAGTACGCCGCGCTGCAGCAGGGCCTGCACGCCGACGACCAGCGCGATTCGGACACCTTCACCGAGTTCGATGGGTTCGTGCCGGATGCCGGCGCCTATCTCGACCCGTGCACGCGTGACGCTCCGGTGTCGGCCACACAACTGGAGAAGGCAGCCGAGTGTCCCTTCCGCCACTTCCTGGAACGCGGCCTGGGGCTGGTGGCGGTGGACGATGGGGGGCGCGATAGTGATGTGTGGCTGGACCCGCTGACGCGCGGTTCGTTGCTGCACGCGCTCTATGCCCGCTTGATGCGGCGAAGTCGCGATGAGCAGCGGCGTCTGTCGATCAAGGACGACCTCGCGTTCAGCGCGACCATCACCCGCGACGAGTTGGACAAGCTGCGCGTCGAGATGCCGCCGCCGTCGCAGGAGGTGTTCGACCGCGAGTTCCAGGGCTTCATGGACGACGTGGTGCTGTTCGTGACGGCCGAGGACGCCAGCGACGCCAGCCGAACGGCGGTGGGATTCGAAGTGTCGTTCGGCCGGCCCGGCAGCGAAGAAGGCGAACCGCTGGCGCGCAAGGAGCCCATCGTCATCGACCTTGGCGGAGGACTCAAGTTCCGCCTCGCCGGACAGATCGATCGCATCGACCAGGTCGGCGACGCGTGCTTCGAGGTGATCGACTACAAGACCGGCGGCTATTTCGAGAAAGACTGGGCCGGCATCACCTCGGGCGGGCGCAAGCTGCAGCATGCGCTTTACGGCCTGGCCGCGGCCGAGCTTCTCAAGCTCCGCGTGAAGACTCCCAAGGTCACGCACGGCACCTACTACTTCACCAGCGCCAAGGGCGGGCAGGAGCGGCGAACCATCGACGCCATGCCAACAGCGAAGCTCACATCCGTGTTGTCTGACCTCCGCCAGGTGATTGCCTCGGGCCTGTTTGTGCACGCGCCAGACGAGTCGGCGTGTAAGTGGTGTGACTTCGGCAACGCCTGTGGCGCGAGGGTCCAGGCCAGGGCCGGAGCCAAGACGAGCGCCGATGCCGGACTCGAGCCCTATCGAAGGTTGGCGGCCCATGAATAGTGAACTGGTCGACAAGCAGTCGCGCGACACCATCAAGACCGAGCTGGCGTGCAACCAGCTCGTGGAGGCGGGTGCGGGGTCGGGCAAGACGCAGATGATGGCCGAGCGCATGGCGGCCGGCGTGGCGAGCGGCGCCTACGAGGTTCAACACATGGCCGCCGTGACGTTTACGCGCAAGGCTGCCGCCGAACTGCGCGGTCGCTTTCAACTCGCGCTCGAGAAGGAACTGAGGGACGCGGCCGGCGATGCCGAGCTCGCCGCACGGGTGCGAGCCGCGCTCTCGCACATCGAGCGCTTCTTCGCCGGCACCATCCACTCGTTCTGCGCACACTTGCTGCGCGAGCGTCCGGTCGAAGCAGGTGTGTCGCCGGGATTCACGGAGCTGGACGAGGTCGAAGACACGCGGCTGCGGCGCCAGAGCTGGCGCGACTATCGCAGCCAGTTGAAGTCGGCCGGCGACCCGCTGATCCTGGAGATGCTCGACATCGGCGCCCGTCCAGCCGATTTGGACTCTGCCTTCGATACGGTGTGCCTCTACGAGGAGGTGGCGTTTCCATGCGGAACGGCTGGTGTCCCTGACGCCACGGCCGCGTGGGCGAAACTGGACGCGTTCTGGGCGGCGCTCCAGAAGAGACTGCCGTCGAGACTTGATCCCGCGACGACGTGCAAGACCCAGCAGTGCGCCGGCAGGTTTCGCCGGCAGTGGGGCGTGGCGCAGATGCATCGCGGCGAGGCGCGCACGGTCGTCACGCTGCTCGAGACCTGGGACTTCGAACCCAAGATCGTCCAGTACTGGTGGGCAGACGAGCCCGCTGCCAAGAAGAAGATTGCCGCAGAGATCAAGGCGCTTCATGAACCGTTCAGGACCGAGGTCGTTGAGCCGTTCCTGCAAGCGTGGCGCCAGTATGTCTATCGACTGAGCGTCGCGCTGCTGTCACGTGCCCGCGACTACGCCGCCGCGGAACGCCGCCGGCTGAACACGCTGAACTACGGCGACTTGTTGCAGTTGGCGGCCGGGGTGTTGCGCAACAATGCCGATGTTCGCCGCGCGCTGGCTGATAAGTATCGCTGGCTGTTCGTGGACGAGTTCCAGGACACGGACCCGGTCCAGGCCGAGATCATGATTCTTCTTGCCTCAGACGGGAGCCGGGAGTCGGGAGTCGGGAACCGGGCCGACTGGCGGACCGTGGCCCTGCGCCCGGGCGCCCTGTTCGTCGTTGGCGATCCCAAGCAGTCGATCTATCGCTTCCGGCGCGCCGACATCGACATCTACAACGAAGTCCGTGCCCGGCTGGAAGGCATGCCCAACGGCAAGGTGGTGTCGCTCACGTCGAACTTCCGCTCGGCCTCGGAGCTGTGCGAGTTGGCGAACGACGTGTTCTCGACGCCGTTCCCGGCGACGCCGTCCACGCACTCGCCGATGTTCGCGCGACTGGAGCCGGCACGGACGAAGCTGACGGGGCAGCATGGTCTGTTCACGCTGACGACGCCCGACACCGTGGACAAGTCGGATATTGCTGCGCATGAAGCCGCCGCGATGGCGCGCTTTGTCCAGGCGGAGGTGGCCGCCGGCCGCCGGACCTACGGCGACTTCCTGATCCTGCTCCGCAAGAAAAAGGACATGGAGGTGTACGCCCGCGCCTTCGAGGACCAGCAAATTCCAGTGGAGGTGAGTGGTGCCGGCGCGTTTGGCGACTCGGAGGAGGTGCTGCAGCTGGCGTTGCTGCTGCGCGCCATCGCCGATCCCCAGGATGGCGTGTCGCTCGTCGGCGTGTTGCGTGGGCCGTTGTTCGGCGTGAGCGATCGCGACCTGTTCGCCTATAAGCAGGCGGACGGCTGGTTCAGCATCTTCGCCGAGGCTCCGAAGTCCGATCAGGACGCCATTGGTCGCGTGTCGTCGGCATTGTCGTCGCTGCGGCAGATGCATCGGTGGACCCAGGTGATGCCGATTGCGGCGGCCGTGGAGCGCATTCTCGAGCGCACCGGTTACCTGGCTCTGGCCGCCACCACTCCCGGCGGCGTCGAAGCCGGCGACCTCATTCACGCCGTCGACCGCATCCGCTCGATCGTCGAAGACGGCTTCACGCTTGCTGATGCCGCCGACGCGTTGCAGCCCGACGCGGATGAGTCGAGCGATGTCGAGTCCCTGCCGCTGGAGCCCGGCCGGGAGGACGTGGTCAGGTTGATGAACCTGCACAAGGCGAAGGGGCTCGAGGCGCCGGTGGTGTTCCTGGCCAATCCCTGTAGTGGTGTGTCGCCGCGAGTAGATGTCCGCGTGGTGCGAGAGGCCGACAAGGCTCACGGCTACTTCCAGATCAAGCGCGAGTTCGGAAAAGGCGAGAAGGTGGTGGCCGAGCCTGCGGGCTGGGATCAGCATCACGACGACGAGTTGTTGTACATCCAGGCGGAAGAGCAGCGATTGCTTTACGTGGCCGCCACTCGCGCGAAAGACATGCTGGTGATCAGCCGGTGGGCCAAGAGCGCCGGTGGCCGGCGGCCGTGGGAAGTGTTCGACCAGTTCTGCGGCCAGGCGACGGAGCTGAGCGTACCGGCCATCGCGAGTCCACCAGTCACGCAGGTGGTCGATCTGTCGAAGGGCGCTGCGGCGGCCGCGGTCACCAACGCCGAACAGCGACACCTGCACGCCATGCGAGCGTCGTGGGCGGCGGCCACGGTCAGCACGGAGACCAAGCACCTGCCCAGGCCGTCGCCGCAGGCTGAGGCGGACGACCCGACGGGCGTGATCACCGCCGATACTCCAAGCCGCCGAGTCGATGCCGGCACGGCATGGGGCAGCTTGATCCACGGGCTGCTTGAACACGCCCTGCGGCACCAGGACGTGACGGCCGCCGACCTGAGGCGACTGGCGCTGTGGATGACCATGGAGACGCCCGACCTGCGGCCGGTGATCGATGATGCGGTGGCAACGGTGCAGGCCATGTCGAGCAAGGAGTTCTGGGCGGAGGCGAAGGCATCGAACGAGTGCCACGAAGAAGTGCCGTTTGCCCTCAAGGCCGCCGGGGACGGTGCCGGCGTCCCCAAGGTGATCAACGGGACCATCGACTCGGTCTACCGAACGGGCGATGGTTGGAAGATTGTCGACTACAAGACCGACATCGACGTGAGCCCGGCCATGCTCCAGGCGCGGTATTCGGACCAGTTGAAGGCCTACGCGGATGCCTGGAAGAAGTTCACCGACGCCAAGGTCACATCGGCGATCGTGCAAACGCGTGTGACTGGGGTCTGACCCCAATCCACCATTTGGTGAAAAAGGGGGTCAGGCCCCACCTGCATCATTGAATGGAGATCGCGATCGTGTAGTTCTGCGGAGAGAACGAGAAGCTGTCGACCCAGATCTTGAAACTTTCGCCGGATGTTACCGTGCGGGTGATTCGCTCCGTGGCCGCCACGCCATCGGAGGCCGCCAGTATTTGACACGAGTCCGGCGGGTAGGCGTTGCACGACGAGTTGGTCAGGTATAGGTCCAGGTCCGCCGTTGTGCCCCAGCTCAGTGTCAGTGTCATGTTGCCGGACCGTGGGATGCTCAGCGGATGCTGCACAATCCCCAGTGAGCTCACAGTGCCAGTAACGGTCTGGTTGTAAGGTTGCGGCGTCGCCGACGGGGCGGTCGGGCTGCTGCTCCCGCCACCACACGCAGATGCGAGAACACACAGGGTCAAGATCACTGCCTTCATCAATTATCCTCCGCAGAAATCGTGGCGCCCGCCTGCGACAGGGTGGGTCGCAGGAAGGCGGGCGATCTGCGGGTGTGAACTGCGACCTGAGCCGTCGCAGTGGCAGCAGACGATGGGGACTGGAGGTGGGCACGTTCGCCCGCACCACCAGGAGGGTTCACTTTGATCTATCGCGCTGCAACACTTGTGCTTTCGCTCGCCGCCTTCACGTTTGCCGCCACGCCCGCCACCGCGCAGAACCGCGGCTCCGTTGGCGGTCAGGCCGGTGTCACGTTCCAATCTGAGACCGCCACTGTGTTCGCCGGGGAGTTCACCGTACGACTCGCGCCGGTGGCCGAGATCTACGGCTCGGTGGGACGCATGCAGGACGCCATGCCCAGCGAGATTCAAGACATCTTGAATTTTGTGGATAGCTCCCTGAACGCATCGGTGCCGGCCCTTTACGGCATCAGCGGCGTCCGGCTCGGCCTGTCTGAGGGGTCTGTTCGGCCTTACGGGATTGCCGGCGCCGGTCTGGCCCACCTCGCCGGCAAGTTCGAGTACGCCGGTCGCGATATCACGAGCCTGGTCGAGGACGAGATCGGTTACTCGCTGACTTCGACCGAGTTCGCCTTCGAGTTGGGCGGAGGCGTGATCATTCCGGCCGGTGCCAAGGCGTTTATCGATACCGGCTATCGGTACATGCGCATCACCGGATCCGACATGAACGTCTCCCGTGTCTATGGCGGGTTCGGCGTTCGCTTCTGACTGGCCGCGAGGCCGGGCCCGCCCGGCCTCGCGATTCCTACGAACCGGTGCTCAGTGTGACCCTGGGTGTCGCAGTCGTCACCGACACTGGGGTCATGCATCTCCAACCCGATCGCGCGCTCGTTCCCCCCAACACTCCGACCGTCCGCTACCTCCACGTGCTGATCAGCGCTCCACCGCCGCCAAAGGCCGCCGGCGCGGTTCGTACGCCGGTGGACGTGGCCCTCGTGCTCGACCGCTCCGGCTCCATGGACGGCAACAAGCTGACCATGGCCCGCGAGGCGGTCACCCACGCGATCCGATTGCTGAAGCCAGACGACCATCTCGGCGTGGTGTGTTACGACGAACAGGTCACGACCGTGCTGGACCGCACGCCGGCGACGCCCGAAGCCAAGGCGCTGGCAACCAAGCGCTTGAAATCGGTGGATGCGCGGGGGTCAACCGACCTGCATGGGGGCTGGCTGCGTGGCGCCGAACTGGCCCGAGCCGCGGAGCCGCGTGGCGCGTTGTCGAAGGTGCTGCTCCTGACCGACGGCCTCGCGAACCACGGCGTGGTCGATCACGGTGAGATGATCGCGTCAGCGTCCCGACTGCGCCAAGAGGGCATCGTGACGTCGACGTTTGGTGTGGGCGCCGACTTTGACGAGGAGCTGCTGTCGCGCCTCGCCACCGAGGGCGGCGGCCACTTCTACTTCATCGAGAAGGCGAAGCAGATTCCAGACCTGTTTGCCAGTGAGCTGGGCGAAACGCTGGAAGTGGTGGCACGCGAGGTGGTGTTCGAGGTGGCGTGCGACCCCGGCGTCGAGGCCATGGTCCTGAACGAACTGCCGTCAGGGCAGGCCGACGGCCGGCTCCGCGTGCAGTGCGGCGACCTGGTGGCCGATCAGGAGCTGGTGCTGATTGTCGCCGTGGCCTTCAAGGGCGCGTCTCCCGAAGGCGCGCAACTCGGCGTGCAGTGCCGGGTGTCGGATCGCGATCACGTGCTGTTCGCTGAGCCAGTGCCCGTGACGTGGCGGTCGGTGGCGGCGCTGGAAGACAGGAACCAGCCCGTGAACCGGGACGTCCGCCTGGCCGTGGCCGCCATGCTCGCCGAACGGGCCCGCTCAACGGCGCTGGCGGCGAATCGGCGCGGCGACTTCGACGCGGCCAAGCGGATCTTGCGAGAGATGGTTGACGACCTGCGCGCCATGGCGCCGGGTGACAAAGGCGTGCTGGCGCTGATCGACCAGTTACATCACGACGAAGTCGCGTTCGCCGAGGTGATGACGCCGCTGGCTATGAAGGGGCGGCACTTCGACGCTTACCGGATCGCCCATTCCCGGGAAGCGGGAGGGACGGCGCGCCGGAAGAAGCGACCGGAGGAATGAACGTCGACTCGAACTTGAGCCGCGGCACATAGAACTCCCGCGCATCGTCCAGCATGTCGAGGATCTCGTGGGCGAGCGAGGCCGGGGCCGTGACGCGCACGTGTGGACCCCAGCTCAGGATCCAGCCGTGCAGGGCCCAGTCGCGTGACACCTTCAACCCGAGGCGCAAGCCATTGTCGGGCAGTTCTTCGATCTGCTGGGACTTGTGCCACACCCGCTCGCGCACATAGGGCGCGACGCGGGCCGAGAACTCCAGGATCACGCGCTCGGGCTTGCCGTTGCCCAGGCCAAGCGACGGCTCGAAGTCGTCGTCGCTCACCGCCTTGACGGGCGTGAACGACTGCTCGGTGATGCGGATGGTCTTGATGCGCTCGACCGCGAACATCCGGACCTCGTCGTACTCGGGCACGTAGGCGCGCAGGTACAGGCCGCCATCCGAGTACTCGACGACATACGGATGAACGACGTAGTCCTTTTGCCGGTTGCTGCTGACGGAGAAGTAGCGCATCTCGGCCGCCTTGCGCCGGGTGGAGGCCTCGATGATCTTGGCCACCATCTCGTTGTAGCCGGCCGACACATTCTTTCGCGGCTCGGGCCTGACGCGCACGACGTTGGGGAGCTCGTCGAGGAACTGGCGGCTCTTCGGCGACAGGGCGCGCTGCACTTTCTTCAGCAGCGAGTTGAGGCCGGCCTCGAACGGCGAGCCGGTGAGCGTCAGCAGCAGGGCGCGGCTCATGTAGAGCGAGCACACCTCGGTGACCGACAGGCCGGCGTCGGTCAGCGACTTGAGCGGCAACTGCATCACCCGCCACACGGTCTTGCGGTCACGCTTGGCGTCGACGAGGGGGAAGCCAGCCTCTTGCAGGGCCGCGAGGTCGCGCCAAACGGTTCGCTTGTTGACGCCCAGTTCGGCAGCCAGTTCGTCGACGGCACGGCCGTGGGCCAGGCCGTCGAGGTGAAGCAGCAGCTTCCACTGGCGGATCACTTCGGCGTTACGAGGCATGTCCGTGGAGTTATCGGCTCCAGCGGGTCAATAGTTCAGGAGGATGAGAATGGGGGCCTGACCCCAATCATCCATTCGCTTACGCAAACCGTAAAAGGGGAGCAGGTCCCTTTTTACCGCCCGCCGGCGCCCGCGGTGGACTTGCTGCCGGGCAGCACCGCTTGCCCGCGGCGCGTCTCGTCGAGCGACAGCGCCAGCACGCGCATGGCTTCCTGGTCGGCATGGAAGCCCATGGAGTTCTCGGCTTCGATAAAGTCCAGCAGGAACTGGCCGCGCCGCTGCTGACGCCGCGGCGCTTCCAGTTCCGCGTCGGTGGCGCCGGCGGCTTTTGCGGTCTTGATGTCGGCGATCAGCGCCATCAGCGCATCCATCGCGATGTTGCGCACGCTGTAGGTGCGATCCTGGATGGTCTCGACGCGCTGGCGCAGATCCTCTTCCGACCAGCGATGACACGTCTGGCACGCGCGATTGATGTTCAGCAGCGGACTGCGGACGTGGTGATCACTGATCTTCATGGCACCGACGCGCTGGTACGGCATGTGACAATCGGCGCAGGTCACGCCCGACTTCGCGTGAATGCCCTGGCTCCACAGCTCGAACTCGGGATGCTGCGCCTTGAGCGCCGGTGCGCCCGACTCGGCGTGCGTCCAGTCCTTGAAGCCGTTCTCTTCGTAATACGCGAGAATCTCGTCGGCCTTCAGGCCCTTGTCCCAGGGATAGGTCAGCCGCTTCTCGGGGCCCTTGAAGTAGTACTCGACGTGGCATTGTCCGCACACAAACGTGCGCATCTCCTGCGCCGTGGCGTCGCGATTGACGTCATAGTCCTTGATCCCCCGCGCCGCCTTCACCTTGACGATGCCCTCCATGAAGCCGGGACGGGTGATCCGCAACTGCATGGTCGCGGGATCGTGGCAATCGATGCACGCCACCGGATGCGTCACCTTGGTGCGCGCCTCCTGGTACTTCATCTGGTTCATCACCTCGAAGCCCTTGATCAGATCGCCGCCACCCAGCTTCTTGTACGGCACATACACCGACGCGTGGCAGTGCATGCAGGTGCCCGGCTGCTGCGTGACGCCTTGCCGCTCGGTATAGGTCTGGTCATCGAGCATGTACGCGTGGCCCCGCTCCTCGCGGAAGTCGGTGGCAAACGCATAGCCGGCCCACATGGTCTTGAGCCGCGGATCCTCTTCCAGCCGCGACTGGGCGACGATGCTGCGCGGGTCGGCCTGGGTGGGCGTGCGCGGCACCGCCTCGCTGCCGCCGTAGCGCGTGCGCACCTGGTCCACCGTCCGGAGGTAGCTGTCGTACTGCATGGGAAAGTTCCGGCCCCACACTGCCGGATCCTCGGTCTCGTCGTCGAGCTGCACGACGGTGAAGAACGGCGTCTGCGCCTCCTGCTGCCGCGTGAAGATGTTGACCAACAGCGCCGTCACGAGAACGGCCGCGGCGGCCGACAACAAGGCGACGGCGATGGGGACGGAAATGAGTCGCTTCATTCGATGTGTCCTACTTCGTTGTGGCACGACGTGCACGTCACGCCGCCCTTGCCAGTGTTGCTGTGGGCGCGGTCAATCGAGGAGGTCAGCTCGGTATGGCACTTGCGGCACGACTGCTCGGTGATGTCGTGATTGCGCGGCGTGATGCGCAGCGGATCCGGATAGCCGCCGGTGGTGAAGTAGAACGAGTGCCAGAAACCGTTTTGCGCCTTGGTGATGTATTTCGGCACCAGCCCCGCGGGCGTGTGGCAGTCGTTGCAAACCGCGACCGACCGATGACTCGAGCGCTGCCATGCGGCGAAGTGGTCGCCCATGATGTGGCAGTTGGCGCACGCCGCCGGGTCGTTAGTGAGGTAGGAGTAGCCCTTGGCGTAGACGAACGTGTACGTGCCGATGCCGAGTGTGACGCCAAGGAGAAGGGCAGCCACAATCGCAACCCGGAATCGTGTCATGGGATGTCTAATCTACTACGCTTGGCACTGGACGGCAGCAATCTCGCTACGCTTGCGCTTGAACACGCGAACCCAGTCGGCGACGGTCACCTTGCGCCTGCGGCCATCGGCCCCGGTGATCTCTTCCCCGCGCTTCTCGATCTGCGACACGGTGAACAGGTCGCGGATCTGCCGATCGCTGAGCATCGCGAGCCGGCGCGACAGGAAACGGCGTCCCGCTTCGCTGATGCGGGGATCCTCGAGGCTGCCGGTGAGCGAGCGCGGCAGGTCGCCGATGCAGCGCTGTCCCGCCTTCCAGACACCGGCGCTGTCCCAATCGGCAAGGATCATTTTGCTACTGTTGAGGCGGGTCGCCTTACCGAAGGTCGCGCCCAGGTCCTTGATCACCAGCCACGCCGCCGGACAGGTCTCGTTGCCCTCGGCGTCTTTCCGGGTGCGGCCCTGTTCGCACACGAGCTCCTGCTGATCCGGCTTCGAGTCGGAATGCTGGATGAACACGGCGAGCAGCTTCAACGCATCCAGGTGTGCGCGCGTGGCGCCGCCTTCGCGTGGGCGGACCTGATCCAGCTCGGGCCACGCCCAGCCTTCGTAGCCAGGCACCGCCACCTTCTTGCCGCGAAGGTCGCGCTCGATCACGGCCGGATCGAACACGCGCGTCGCGACATCGGTAGGCGGCTTGCTGCGCCAGTCGCTGGCGCCGACGGCAAACGGATCGACCGGGCAATTGATGCAGGTGACGCGCGTCGGCAGCATCGTGTCGGCCTTGAACCCCAGTGCCCAGAGCAGCCGGCTCGCCGCGACCTCGGCGTAGACCTCGCCGTTGGCCTGCCCGTACTTCACCTTCACCTCGTCGCCCTTGGCGATGGCGCACTGAAACTTTGGCGTGTTGCCAGACAGCGGTTCGTCAGGATGCACGTAGGTGCAGGTGGTCTCTGCGCCGACGCGCTCGGCGGCGGGCAGTGCCGGGCCCTTGATCAAATCGAGCGACGAGGTGTTGACCGACTGCCAGACGCGCGCGCGCTCCATCACCGCGCGGCGCTCTTCGACGCTCAACTGCTTGAGCGTGCGCGGCCCTCCGGGCGCCTTGATTTCCGGCGGCGGACCAAAGCGGCCACTGGCGCATCCGGAGAGCGCCAGCCCAACCGTAAAGACAACCACGCAGGTGCGAATCACACTGCCAACAGATGCACACCGCATGCCATACGACCCGCCGAAAATGCGGCCGGTCGCGGGGATTATTCCTGAGGTTGTGGTCAGAAATTACCGATTTTCGAGCCATTTTCTTGGCATATTTGATGCTCCTTTACGGGGATATCACCATCCCAGGAGCTGAGGCCATGAGGCATTTCAGTCACGTGCTTTGCCCAATTGATTTCTCCGAAACGTCGGTGCGAGCCACCACCTACGCCAGGGCCTTTGCCAACTGGTACGGCGCCACCCTGACGCTGCTGCACGTGGTGCCGACGCTTGGTAGCGCCATCGAGCCAGTGGTGGGCCTGGAGGAGGCCGAGCGCATCCTCCTGGCCACGTCGCGGGACGACGTGTTGGCCGAACTGCGGCGGCTCCCAGGCTCGCCGGTCGAGGACGATCGCACGTCGCTCATCGCCGACAGCGGCGTGGTCCACACCACCATCCTGCGTCATGCCTCGACCTTGCCGGCCGACCTGCTGGTCATGGGCACGCACGGCCGCTCGGGGTTCAGCCGCCTGTTTCTCGGCTCGGTCACCGCACGGGTCGTGCGCAACGCGCCGTGCCCGGTGCTGACCGTGCCGCCGGCAACCGGCACCGCTACCGCACTGCCGGTGGTCTTCAAGAACATCCTGTGCGGCGTCGACTTCTCGCCGGCCTCGCTCGCCGCGCTGAAATGGGCGCTCGAACTCGGGCGGCAGTCGGGCGGGTGCGTGACCGTGCTGCACGCCATCGAGTTCCTGCACGAACGGGAACCCAGCCCATTCCTGGACGTCGACCTGGCGAAGTACCACCGCGAGGCCATCACGCGCGCCGGCGAGTGGCTGCACGCGCGGCTGGCGGGCGAACCGCAAACCTGGTGCGCCATCAACGAAGTGGTCGTGGTTGGACGCGCGGCGCAACTGCTGCTGTCGCGCTCGGCCGATGGCGGCGCCGACCTGATCGTGGTGGGCGCGCAGGGCGCGGGCGGCATCGAGGTGATGCTGTCCGGCTCAACCAGTCAACCGGTGCTGCGCGGGGCCACGTGCCCGGTCCTCAGCGTCCCCGCGTAAGCCGCGGCCGATGATCTGGCTTCAGTTCCTCGCCGTGGCGCTGGTGATCGTGTTCGCGGGCGTGCGCCTGGCGCGCTACGGAGACGTGCTCGGCGAGAAGATGGGCTTCGGCCGCAGTTGGGCCGGTCTCGTCTTGCTGGCGGCCACCACCAGCCTGCCGGAATTGATCACGGGCTTCGGCGCCACGGCGCTCGCGCCGCTCCCCAACATTGCCATCGGCAACGTGCTGGGCAGTTGCATGTTCAACCTGCTGATCCTCTCGCTCATGGACGCGGTTCAGCCCGAGCCGATCAGCGCGCGGGCGCATCAGGGGCACGCGCTGTCGATCGGGTTTGGCCTGTTGCTGATCTCGGTCGCCGGCCTCGGCCTGCTGGCCGGCGCGCGCTTGCCGCCGCTTGGCTGGATCGGCATGTCGACGCCCATCCTGATCGTTCTCTACTTCGTCGCCATGCGCGTCATCTTCACCCACCAGAAGCAGACGATGGCGCGTGAGAGCAAGGAGGTGGCCGAGGAATTGAACTACGCTCAGGTGCCGCTGCGCACCGCCGTGCTGCACTACGCGGTGGCCGCCCTGCTGGTGGTCGCCGCCGCGCTCATGCTGCCGCAAATTGGCGCCGAGATCGCCCGCCAGACTGGCCTGGGCGATGCCTTTGTCGGCAGTTTCTTCATTGCCATCACCACGGTGCTGCCGGAGATTGTCGTCTCGCTGGCGGCCGTGCGCATTGGCGCGATCGATCTCGGGGTTGGCAACATTCTCGGCAGCAACCTGTTCAACCTCCTGATCCTGGGCCTCGATGATGTGTTCTACCTCGGGGGACCGTTGCTGGCGGAGGCGTCGCCGAGCCACAGCGTGGCCATCGTCGCCATCGTCGCCATGAACGGCTTGTTCCTTACGGGGCTGACGTATCGCGTGCTGACGAAGAGATTTGTGGTCGCCTGGGACACCGGCGCCATCGCCGCGTTCTACCTCGTCGCGGTCGCGCTCACCTACCTGCTCCGCGGCTGAAATCAGGTGATGCGGAAGTTGCGCATCATGCCCATGTCCTCGTGCTCGAGGATGTGGCAGTGATAGAGGTACAGCCCAGGGAAGCTCGAGAACGTCGCCTGCACGCGCACCGTTTCACCCGGCAGCACCAGCACGACATCGCGCCACCCGCCATCGGCCAAACCCTCGCGCAGGGCGTTGTTGGCCGCCCCACTGCGCTGCAGCACGCGGAACTGGCGGCCGTGCATGTGAATGGGATGCGCGGCCTGCATGCCCATGCCGTTGGGGAGGTTCATGAACTCCCAGACGTGCGTGGATCCCGCGGCGACGGTTTCTTCGGGCGCCACCTGCGTCATCTCGAATGTGCGGCCGCCGAGCAGCCACTCCATGCGCTGGAACACGATCGGCACCTGGCGGATTCTTGCCCCGGCACCGGCGGTCCACGTCGCGTCAAACGTTGATAGCCGCCCCGGCACCGAGAAGGCCACGCCGGCGCGCGCGCGTGTGCGCAGGGTCATCACGCGCAGCGGAGCGCCGTTCGCCGCGCCGCCCATGCCCCGGCCCATCCCCATCATGCCGACCACACCCGCATCGGCTTCGGGATAGGCCTGGCTGTCGAGATGAAGATCGGTGCCGGCGGCGATGCCGGTGAGATCGACCAGCAGATCGGCACGCTGCCCGGGCGCCAGCGTCAGCACCGACTGGCGAACCGGCTGCTCCATCAGGCCGCCATCACCGCCGATCAGCGTCATCTTCACGTCGCGGCTCCACGCCAGCTTGTAGATGCGCGCGTTCGATCCGTTCAGCAGCCTGATGCGCTGCCACCCGGCATCCACGTCGATGACCGGCTGCGGCCTTCCGCTCACCATGACGCGGTCGCCGAGGAAGCCGTTCGTCATCTCCATCATGTTGTCGCCGCGGAACACCAGCTGGTTGCGCGCGTCGAACAGGCGATCCTGCAGCACGCACAGGTGCTCGGCGCTTCCTGATGGCAGGCCGAGCGCGTCTTCTTCAGCATCGTGGACGATGAACAGGCCCGCGAGCCCGCGATAGACCTGGGCGCCCGTGCGCATGTGGGGATGCGGGTGATACCAGTACGTGCCGGCGCGATTGATCACCTCGAACTCGTAGACGTAGTCGCGGCCGGGGCCGACGGCGAAACGCGGATGCCCGTCGGCGAGCTCCGGCACGTCGAGACCGTGCCAGTGGACAATTGAGCTTTCCGCAAGCTGGTTGCGGAAGCGGATGCGCACCTTCTGCCCGCGGCGGACGTGAATCACCGGACCGAGATACGAGCCGGGCAGCACCTGCAGGGTGGTGGCCGGACCCTTGGTGACCTGGCCGGTGAATCGCCACACGCTGGTGGGCGCCCCGGTCAGGATCGACGCCTCTCCCGAGGCGGCGGCCAGCGTGAACTCGACATCGGGCGTGAACCCGGCCGACGGGAGCTGGCCGAACGGCGCCGGCGCGCCGGCGGCGTAGGCCCGCCCGGTTGCGCCGGCCAGGGCAGAGAGGCTGAGGAAGCGAAGCAAATCTCGTCGATGCATGTCGATACCAGCTGCAATGTTCAGGCCGCGGAGCATCCAGGCTACAGCCCGATTTGGGGGCATCGCGGGGTGAATATGCAGCGACTCACGGGGGATATTCCCCTGGCGCACCCGATCGATCGGCGAAATTTCAGTAAACTAACCGGTACGCATCGTGCACCTCAGCAAGGATCCATGAGTACGCCCGCGCCCCTCTCGCCAGACGCCCTCGAAACGCTGCGGGTTCGTAGCGACCGCAAGCTCATTCAGGCCCTGCTGCTGACGATTTGCATTCCGACGGGCATCTTCGCGGCCATCGACTTGATGGGCATCCGGCCGGGCGCCTCCAGCCTTGAGAGCCGGGTGCTGGTCCGCGCCATGACCCTGGCCCTGCCGCTGGGCGGCCTGTGGCTGCTCCAGCGCTCGCGCACGCGCGAGGCGCTGTCGCGCAACACGTTCATGATTGCGCTGTTGGTGGTGCCCGTGCTGATCGCCTTGCAGCTTCAGCAACCCCGCGGCTCGACCCTCGTCTTGACGACGATGCTGCTGATCCTGGGCGTCATGTATGGGGCCGTGCCCAACACGCTGATGCGACAGATCACGCCGCCGCTGCTGCTGTCGGCATTCCTCGTCGGGGCGCGCCTGTGGTGGCTGAACGGGCCATCCGATGCAGGCCTGATCGCCGACCTGGTGGTGATCGTGTTCCTGAACACCATTGGCGTTCTTGCGGTCCGCCGCCGGAGTCTGTTGCAGCACCAGGTCGCGGAGTCCTGGCAACTCGAGGCCGAGGCCCGCGATCGCGAGCGGCTGGCACAGCATCGCGCCGAGGACGCCACCCAGCAGCTGCAGGCGCTGCACGGCATCATCCCGATTTGCGCCAGCTGCAAGCACGTGCGCACCGATGCGGGCGAGTGGCAGCAGATCGAGCGCTACGTGCGCGACCACAGCGACGCGGAGTTCTCACATGGCGTGTGTCCCTCGTGCGCCCATCGCTTGTATGGAGATGTCCTTGACGATGGCGACAGAAGACGCCTCGAAGTCGCAGATTCTGCAATGAAAAAGGGCTAATTGGGGCCAGGCACCGTTACATTCACCACTTGAACGCGGTGACGGCAGCATGCGCCGACAGGCGCCGGTATAGGTTCCTGGCAATGACGACGTCCAGGTAGGGGACGTCGATGCGATGCGACATCTCGCGCGCGCCCGCGGTGTCGACCCGCACGCGCGCCATGGCGGCGCGGCGATCGAACGGCGTCTGGTATAGCGATACCGCCTGGATCTTGTTGACCCGCGCGAGCGTGACCTGCTTCCACAGCCACCCACTGCGCATCACTACCACCTCGTCTGTCTCCGACCACCCCAGGTGCGCGACATACTGCCGGGCGCTGATTACGGCCCAGGTGGACGCGAGCACCAGCACCCCGATCGCGCCCCAGCCGATCGCGAGACTGGCAGCGATCGTCAGGCCTCCCGCGACCACCAGATTCGGCTTCATTGCCCGGCGGAACGCGCGCGGGTGGACCGGATGCCACTCGAGCGACGACAGGTCGGCGCCCGGCACCACCTGCTCAATCAGGCCGGGCAGCGCCGCGACGCGAATCAGCGGCGCCAGCCACTCGCGGCCGCCGGCAGACGATGGTCCCTGGCCGGATCCGCCAGCGGTTTCGACGCGCACCGTCGCGCGATCCAGCCAGCGGTGCAGGGGGCCGGCCGACACGATCAACGTCTGCACCCTTCTGATCGGCACCGTCGTCGTCACCCGCGTGAAGAGTCCGTAGTGTGTTCGCAGGTCTTCGCCGATGCGCGTCAGCCGGAAGTCGTAGAGGCGCACGAATGCCCAGACCATGGACACGACGCGGATCGCGATCAGGAAGAACCCGAAGGCGGCGATCGCCAGTCCGATGTTGGCGATGGGCAGCGGGCCGCCATCGAAGATGCCTCGGAAGACCGAGCGGAAGAAGCCGCGGCCAACCGCCTCGCTGCCGCCGAACATCCGGCCCATGATGAGGTCGCCGAGGCCGGTTTGCCACACGACGCCGGCGCCCGCGCCGACGAGGACCATGCCCTTGTTCTCGAGGAACCCGCACAGCAGCAACTCGCGCAGCGGCAAGTGAACGAGCGTGTCGCCGGCCGGCTCAGGCACCGGCTCGGCGCCGGCCTCTGCAGGCAACCCCAGGAAGGGGTTGCCTCCACCGTTCGCCGACCGGGCGCTGAAGACGTGCTGGCGCATCTCGTCGAAGGCCGCGCGTGGCAGCACGCTCAGCCGCGCCTCTTCCTCCTTGCCGCCGCCGGTCTCGACGCGCACTTCGACCACGCCGAAGAAGCGATGAAACACGTTCTGCACGGCGTCCACGTTCTGGATGCGCGCGAACGGAATGTGGCGCACGTTGCGGAACACCAGGCCGGTGCGAATCACCAGCTCACGCTCGTCGTAGTGGAGGCGGAACGACAGGTAGCGGGCCACGCTGAAGATCATGGCGGGGACGAACATGACGAGCAGCCACGCTTCCCAGCCGGCCGGCACGCCGCGGACCATGCCGCCGTCACCGCCGGTCGATCGCGAGGCGCCGACGATCACCAGCACGGCGGGAATGGCAAACCGCTTGATGTGACCGGCCAGATCGAACAGCAGCGTCGCCGGGTGCAGGCGCTGTTCAGACGGCATCGCCCGCTCCCGACGGCAGCAGGTGCGCGCGGACGCGCAATGCGCGTTCGTGCGCGAGGCCCTCGAGCTCGACCTTCGCGTGATCGGTGCCGGCCGTGTAGATTACCAGCTTGCCGAGTCCATAGCGCCGATCGAGTGGGCCTTGGGCGACGTCGATGTGCTGCACGCGCGAGCGGGGCACATTGATCACGATTCGCCAGTACACGCCCTGGCGGATCTCGATGCCCTGGTCGTCGACGCGGTACGAGGTGTGCCGGTAGGCACGCACCGGCCAGCGATAGGCGAACACGCCGCCAAGCATGGCGAGGACCAGCCACACGAGCGACAGCATCATTCGCAACCACCCCGGGATGTCGTCTCCGGCGAGCAGCGCGATACCCAACCCCACCAGCGAGGCCAACAGCACCGCCGCAATGAACAGGCCGCCGGAAATGCGCTGCATGGGGATGACGCGGGGATCGAGTTGGTGGTCCAGGCCGTCGGCAACGCTGTCAGATTCGCTCACTGCTTGATTCTACGGAACTTGCCGGCTGGAAGTTTGACTCCCAAGCACCCTGGCACCCTGGCACCCTGGCACCCAGGCACCCATATACAATGCCCGCATGTCCGACTGGACCGCCGCGTTCACCTACGCTTTCCGCACCCTGCGCCGGCAGCCCACCTTCGTGCTGGTGTCGGTGCTGACCCTGGCGCTGGGCATTGGTGCCAACACCGCGATCTTCAGCGTGATCAAGACGGTGGTGCTCAACCCGCTGCCGTACGAGGATCCCGAGAAGATTGCCGTGCTGTGGGAGGTGAACCCCGACGGCAACCAGGGGCCGGTCTCGATCCCCACCTTCGAGGACTGGCAGCGCGAGGCCACGAGCCTGGAATCGCTGGCGGCGTACCGGCACGTCGACTTCTCGTACAAGGGGACCGGCGATCCGCAGAACGTCCCCGGCCTGCGCGCGACGCCGGACCTGTTCAAGGTCCTCAAGAGCAACGCGGCACTCGGCCGCACGTTCACCGCGGACGAGGCCGTCCCCGGCGCGGACCGCGTGGTGGTCCTGAGCCATGGCTTCTGGACGCGCGTGCTCGCCGCCGACCGCGGCATCATCGGCCAGGTGATTCAACTGGATGCGGTGCCGTTCACCGTGGTCGGCGTCATGCCGCCGGCCTTCGAGTTCCCGACCAGCACCAAGGTCGAGGTGTGGACGCCGCTGGCGTTCGATCCCAAGGACATGCACGGCCGATCGCGCCGGGCGCGGTCGCTGACGGTGGTCGGCCGCATCGCGCCAGGCAGCTCGGCGCAGCAGGCGCAGGAAGAAGTCACCGTCCTCGCCAGCCGCATTGCCGCCGAATTCAAGGACAGCAACGCCGGCTGGTCCGCGCGCGTCGTCGCCGCTCATGAACAACTGGTGGGCGCGTCGCGCCCGGCGCTGATGGTGCTGATGGGCGCGGTCGGGTTCCTGCTGCTGATCGTGTGCGCCAACATGGCCAACCTGCTGCTGGCGCGGCTGTCGAGCCGGCGGCGCGAGATGGCCGTGCGCGGAGCACTTGGTGCGAGCCGCTGGGAAATTGCCAAGCCGATCGTCGCCGAGAGCCTGCTGTTGTCGTTTGCGGGCGGTGTGACGGGCCTGCTCGCCGCCTTCGGCGGCCTGCGGCTGCTGTCGAACCTGCCCGAAAGCCAGCTGCCGCGCATGGACGGCCTGGCGCTCGACGGCGGCGTGCTGCTGTTCACGACGGTGATCTCGATTGGCGTCGCGCTGGCGTTCGGCCTGCTGCCGGCGCTGCACGCGTCGCGCCAGGACCTGCGCGACAACATGCAGGAATCGTCTGGCACCACCGGCAGCCCGTACGCGCGCCGCCTGCTGAGCGGGCTGGTGGTGGTGGAAGTCGCCCTGGCGCTGGTGCTGCTCGTGGGCGCGGGCCTGATGACGCGCAGCTTCTCGAAGCTGCTGGAGGTGAATCCCGGGTTCGACTCCACCAACCTGATCGCCGCGCGCGTGCTGCTGCCGGCCACCAAGTACCAGCGCCAGACGCAGGTGCGGTTCTACGAGGATGTGATCGAGCGGATGCGCCGCGCGCCCGGGGTGACCAACGCCTCGGCGGTGTCGGCCATGCCGCTGCACGACGTGGGCGCCGCCGGCGCCCTGCCGTTTAACGTCGAAGGACAGCCGCCGCCACCCACCGAAGATCCGCTGGCCGACGTCCGCATTGTCGCGCCCGGCTACTTCGAGACCATGAAGATCCGGCTGATCGAGGGCCGCTTTCTCGACGAGCGCGATGCCGACGTGGGCCCGCGCACCAGCGTGATCAACGAGACCATGGCGCGCCGCTACTTTGCGGATCGCAGCCCGCTTGGCCTGGTCATCCAGAACCCCCACGGTAAGAGCCAGGTGGTGGGCGTGGTCGGCGACGTGCACAACCAGGGCCTCGACCGCGAGCCGCGCAAGCAGGTCTACCTGCCGATGAAGCAGAGCCCGACCGCCGGCATGGCGGTGGTGGCGCGCACCAACCAGGACCCGATGACGGTGGCCAACACCATCCAGCGGGTGATCTGGGAGGTCGATCCGGGCCAGCCGATTTACGAACTGAGCACCATGGATCAGATTCTCGCGCGCGCGGTGTTCCTGCCGCGCCTCAGCACCACGCTGCTGGCGCTGTTCGCGGTGGCTGCGCTCCTGCTGGCCGCGCTCGGCATCTACGGCGTGCTGTCGTACTCGGTGTCGCAGCGGACCCGGGAGATTGGCCTGCGCATGGCGCTTGGCGCCTCGGGCGGCAACACCGTGGCGCTGGTGGTGAAGAGCAGCGTGGCGCTCGTGGCCATTGGCGGCGCGGTCGGCCTGGTAGCCGCCAGCCTGCTGGCGCGCTCGATGCAGGGCATACTCTACGGGGTCGGGCCGTTCGACATCCCGTCGTTTGCCCTGGCCGCGACGGTCCTGATGATTGCCGGCGTGGCCGCCAGCGTGCTGCCGGCGCTGCGCACGACGCGGGTAGATCCGATGATCGCGTTGCGGGAGCAGTAGCCTCACGGGGGTTCAACCACGGGAGTTCAACCACGAAGGTTCAAGCACGAAGGTTCAAGCACGGAGGTTCAAGCACGGAGGTTCAAGCACGGAGGTTCAAGCACGGAGGTTCAAGCACGGAGGGTCGGCTTGAACCCCCGTGATAGCACCTTCGGCTTGAACCCCCGTGATAGCACC